>CACZOZ010000247.1:0-4072 GCA_902782865.1 uncultured Eubacteriales bacterium | reverse complement strand
GTTGCCCATGCGGCCTTCCTTGATATTGTCCGGATACCAGTTGACGGCCCGGTTGTTGGCCACCAGGCGGTCCCTCACGGCGGTCATCTTGATGAACCAGGTGGGGCGGGCGTAATACAGCAGGGGCGTGTCGCAGCGCCAGCAGAAGGGATACTCATGCTCGTACAGGGCTTTCTTGAGCAGCAGCCCGCGGGCCTTGAGGTCCTCCATGATGGGCTTGTCCGCGTCCTTGACGAAGGTGCCCTCCCAGGGCGTGCCCTCCACGAAGCGGCCCTGGGTGTTGACCAGCTGCACGAAGGGCAGGCCGTAATTGCGGCCCACCCGGGCGTCGTCCTCACCGAAGGCGGGGGCGATGTGCACCACGCCCGTGCCGTCCGTCAGGGTGACGTAGGAGTCGCACACCACATACCAGGCCTTCTGCCGGGGCGGGTCCTTCATGGGGAACAGGGGCTCGTACTCGGTGCCCTCCAGCTCGCTCCCGGGGAAGGTGCGCAGGATGTTGATCTCTTTCTGGTCCTCCTCATTGAACACGGAGGGGATCAGGGCCTTGGCCATGATGTTCCGGGCGCCGCCCCACTCGAACTCGCAGTACTCCTCTTTGGCGTTGACGCACAGCGCCACGTTGGAGGGCAGGGTCCAGGGGGTGGTGGTCCAGGCCAGGATATAGGTGAGGGTCTCGGCGTCCTTCACCTTGAACTTGGCGAAAGCGCTGTATTCCTTCACGGCCTTGTAGCCCTGGGCCACCTCGTGGCTGGACAGGGCGGTGCCGCAGCGGGGGCAGTAGGGGACCACCTTGTGGCCCTGGTACAGAAGGCCCTTTTCCCAGACGGTCTTCAGGCTCCACCATACGGACTCGATATAGTCGTCGTGATAGGTCACGTAGGGGTGCTCCATGTCCATCCAGTAGGCCACGCGCTCGGACATGTCCTCCCACTCGTGCAGGTATTTCCACACGCTGGTCTTGCATTCCTTGATGAAGGGCTCGATGCCGTACTTTTCGATCTGGGGCTTGCCGTCCAGGCCCAGCTTCTTTTCCACTTCCAGCTCGACCGGCAGGCCGTGGGTATCCCAGCCGGCCTTGCGCAGGCACTTGTAGCCTTTCATGGTCTTGTAGCGGGGGATCAGGTCCTTGATGGCGCGGGTCTCCACGTGGCCGATATGGGGCCGGCCGTTCGCCGTGGGCGGGCCGTCAAAGAAGGTGAAGCTCTTGTCGGAACCATCCCTCAGGCTCAGGTTCTTCTTTAAGATGTCCTTCTCCTTCCAGAAGGCCAGCACTTCCTTTTCGCGCTGGGCAAAGTTCATGTCCGTGGATACTTTCTTGTACATGTCTTCCTCCCTGAAAAAAATAAAACGCCCCGGTCCTCCCGGGGCGGGTCTACCGCGGTACCACCCGAATTGATGATGCACTATCATCCGCTCTTGAAAGCCCTTATCGCGGGCCTCACGCCTCCCCTTCGGGCGGGGGCTCCGGGGTGATCCGGTATCCTTATCGGTACGGCCTTCCACCATCGCCGCTCGCTTGGACCGAAGCGGGGATACCCGTCCCCTTCACAGCCACAACGCATTATACGGGAAAAACCGGGGTTTGTAAAGCGAAATGCGCCCCGGAATGCGTTTTGAGCGCAAGTTTTGCTTGTCAAAATGTGACTTTTGTGTTACGATATGCCTGCCGCGGTGCGGCGGATGGGCCCCGTGCGATGTGCCGGTGTGAACCCTGTCAGGTCCGGAAGGAAGCAGCAGTAAGCATTTAGGTGCGTGTGCTGCGGTACAGTCTGTCCGTTTCATCGCGGTTTTTTCTATTTTGGAGGTCATATGGACGGTATCCTCATGGGCCTGGTGCTGCGGGAGCTGAAGGAAAAGCTGACCGGCGCCCGGGTGGACAAGGTCAATCAGCCGGAGAAGGACCTGGTGGTCCTTCAGCTGCGCGCCGCGGGGCACAACTGCCGCCTGCTCATCAGCGCGTCCCCGGACCATGCCCGGATCCATCTCACCGAGGAAAAAAATGTCAACCCGCCCCAGGCGCCCATGTTCTGCATGCTGCTCAGGAAGCATCTCCAGGGCGCCGTGCTGAGCGATATCAGCCAGCTGGGCGGGGACCGGGTGGCCGTTTTGACCTTTGACGGGCACAGCGACATGGGGGACGAGGTCCGGTTCGAGATGTATTTCGAGGCCACGGGCCGGCACACCAACCTGACCCTGGTCAGAAACGGCGTCATCGTGGACGCCGTGCGCCACGTGACGGCGGATATGAGCCGCGTCCGTCAGGCCCTGCCCGGCATCCCTTATGAGCTCCCGCCCCTGCAGGAGGGCAGGCTGGATCCCTTCTCCCCGGACGAAGAGCGCGCCCGCGCGGCTTTCATGAGCGCGTCGGGGCCTTTAAGAAAGGTGATCCCGGGGGTGTTCCGGGGCATGAACGCCGACACGGCAAGGGAGATCGCCTTCAGGATCTCCGGCCGGGAGGAGGCCCGCGCGGAGGAAGCGCCGGAGGAGTTCGCCCTGAAGGCCTGCGCCTTTCTTTCAAGGCTCGGCTCGATGGAGGGGCCCTTCATCCTCCGGGACAGCGACGGGGTGCCGCTCAAGCTGTTCCCCTTCCTGTACCTCACCTGCCCCGCGGAGGATCAGCGCCGGGCGAGGGACTTTTCCTCCGCCATGGACGCCTTTTACACCGGCCGGGACCGGCGGGCCCGCATGGAGCAGAAGAGCGCGTCGCTGCGCCACCTGATCAAAACCACCCTGGAGCGGGACGAGCGCAAGCTGCTCCTGCAGGAGGAGGAACTGTCCCAGGGGGCGCGGATGGAGGAGTGGCGCACCGCAGGCGAGCTTCTGATCGCCCAGGCGCACCTGGTCCCAAAGGGCGCCTCCGAGGTGACGGTGCAGGACTACTATTCCCCGGACGGGGCCGCCCGCGTCATCGCCCTGGACCCGGCCCTGAGCGCGTCCCAGAACGCGCAGAAGTATTTCAAGCGCTACCGCAAGGCCGGCGCCGCCATGCGCCTGGCCGGCGAGCAGAAGGAGAACACCTTACGGGAGATCCGGATCCTGGAGCAGGCCATGGAGGACGCGCGGCTCTCCGAAAACGAGTTCGATCTGGACGAGGTCCGCGCCTTTTTAAGGGAGGCGGGCGTCATCCGGCCGGAAAAGGGCCGCGCCCGCAAAAAGGAGAAGCCCTCCGAGCCCCGGAAGTACTTGAGCCCCGAGGGCAGGACCATCCTGGTGGGCCGCAACTCCATGCAGAACGAGCGTCTCACGAAGGACGCCCGGGGGGAGGACCTGTGGCTCCACGCCAGGGATATCCCCGGCTCCCACGTGATCGTCAGGGATTACCGGGAGGGGGACCGGGAGACCCTCGCGCAGGCCCTGCGCCTGGCGGCCTTCTACTCGAAGGGGAAGGGAAACGGCGTGCAGGTGGACTATACCCTGCGCAAATACGTGAAAAAACCCGGCGGAGCGCCGCCGGGATTCGTGAACTATACGCATCAGAGCTCTGCCGTGGTCACCGTGACCGCGGGGCAGATCCTGGCCATGGAAGAGCAATAAAACAGAACGCCCCAAAGTGCCGCTGCCCCTATTTTTTCACCCGCTATGTCTAGCAGGCTGGTTCCCTGCGAGGCCATCTGCCGTCCCCTGACAAGCCCGAAGGCGAGGGGGCATGACATCCGGACCTACTAACCCGGGTACCATTTTGTGTAATGTGGGTAAAAACAGAAAGCTGGCGAACACCCCAGGAGCGCTCTCTGAGAAGAATTATATGCGCCTCAGGCGCGCTTGTCAACAGGGAAGGATGATAAAAATGGACATTAATTGGTACCCCGGACACATGGCCAAGGCCAAACGGGACCTTACAGAGCAGATCAAGCGGGTGGACGTGGTGGTGGAGATGATCGACGCCCGCATCCCCCGGTCCAGCCGCAATCCGGACCTGAAAAAGCTGACGGGCCGGCGCAAAAGCCTGCTGGTGATGAACAAGACGGACCTGGCCGAGGAGGGCGAGACCCGGCGCTGGCTGGAGCGTTTCAGGCAGGAGGGGGAGACCTGTACGGCCGTGGACCTGAACCGCGGCGCCGCCCCGGTG
>CACZOZ010000246.1:0-8149 GCA_902782865.1 uncultured Eubacteriales bacterium | reverse complement strand
GGTCATCATCGCCGCCAAGGACGACGATAAGGCCAATACCGTCTATGAGATCGCCGACCTGATGTATCACGTGATGGTGCTCATGACTGAGAAGGGTATCAGCCTGGAGGATATCCGGACCGAAATGGCCTCGAGACACGTGATCGACAAAAAGGTCAAGCAGGAAAAGATGCGCTGAAAGAGCGGCGCGCTATCTGTTTTTCTGATGAGCCGGACATGAACTCTTATACCGGGAGGGTGGGGACGCGGTGGCTTCCTGTCCTCCTGTTTTTGACTGTTTTCCGGCTCGTTCTTCCGTTTTCGCCCTGCTTCGCCCGGTTCTCCGGCGTTTGACACGGGACCGGCGGGCGAGTATAATACAGCCGCGATCATTGAAAAGAAGGAGAAAACCGGATCTATGAAAAAACTCATCGCTCTTATGATGGCTCTCGTGACCGTCCTGTCCCTTTGCGCTTTCGCCGGCGCCGAAGAGGCGGACATATCGGCCCTGAAGATCGCGGCTCCCGCCGGCGCGCCCGCCCTGGCCCTGGCGGCCCTGGCCAAAGAGACCCCGGATCAGTACACTTTCGTGGCTGCGGATACCATCACCGCCGAGTTCGCCTCCGGCGTGTCGGACTTTATCGTGGCCCCGCTCAATGCCGGTGCCAAATTGTTCAAGGCCGGCAAGTCCACCTACAGGCTGGCGGCCGTGGTGTCCTGGGGCAACCTGTTCTTCGCCTCCAGGCGCGCGGATTTCAAGCCTGAGGACATGAACGGCCAAAAGGTCACCCTTTTCGGGGAGAACACCATCAACGCCGCCGTGGCTCTCTACGCTCTTGACAGGAACGGTATCGTGCCCTCCGAGGTGGAATACCTGGCCGGCGCTGCCAACACCCAGCAGCTCCTGCTCTCCGATCCGGAAGCCATCGTGCTCACGGCCGAGCCCGCCCTGACCGCCGCCAAAATGAAAGCGGAGGACATTGCGTCCTGCGCGCTCAACGATCTGTACAAGGCCGCGACTGGGCAGGACGGCTACCCCCAGGCAGGTCTTTTCGTCCGTGCCGGCCTGATCGAGGAAGCCCCCGCTCTGGCGGACGCTTTCCTTGAGAAGGCAGCGGCTTCCTGCGCCCTGTGCGCCGAGGATCCCCAGGCGGCGGCTGAAGCGGCCGTGGCCCTGGAACTGCTGCCCAATGTGAAGGTCGCTCTCGCGGCGATCCCCAACTGCGCCATCCGTTTCGTGAGCGCGAAGGAAGCCCGGGAACAGATCGATCTCACCGCCGCCATCGACCTGACGCAGTTTGGCGGTGCCCTGCCCGCGGACGATTTCTACTATGGGGCGGAGTAAGCTCAGAGAAACATTTTTTTACTGCCTGGGGATCATCCTGATCGGCTGCCTCATACAGGCCTTCGGCTTCATGAAGAACGACCGCCTGGTGTTTCCGGACGTGATGGTGATCCTCAGGGCTTTTTTCCGCCTGCTCGGGGACGGGAAGACCTGGCTGAAGATCCTGGTGACCCTGCGCCACCTGGCTCTCTCCCTGATCCTGTCCACGCTCATCGGTGTCGCTCTCGGGCTGGCACAGGGGTTGTCTGACACGGCGCGCGCTCTTTTCAGGCCGATGATGACCATGCTGCGGGCCCTGCCCATGATCGTGCTGACGGTCATCGTCATGGTGCTCACGGATTATGACCGGGTGCCCCTTGCCGCTACCTGCCTCATCCTGGTGCCCCTCATCAGTGAGGCGGCCAATGAGGGCTGCCGGAGGATCGACCGGGAGCTCATCGATGTGTACCGCATGAACAGCGCTCTCAACCTGAGCGTTCTCAGGCACGTGTATCTGCCCATGACGGCGGGGTATTTGAAACAGGCCTTCGTCAACGCCGTGGGCATGGGGCTCAAGCTGACGGTGACCTGCGAGTACCTGGTGCAGACCCGGGATTCCCTGGGCAAGGCCGTGTATTCCAGCGCTTATTTCAATGAGTATCAGGATATCTACGCCTACGCGCTGATCATGATCCTTTTGGTGCTTTTTGTCACCGCGCTTCCCGGGATCGTCGGGCGCCTGCGCCGGCGCTGGCCGCCGGAAGAAACTTAAAAGGACCGGAGCCGCCGGAAACAGGAAACTTAAAACAGGACCTCCCAGCAAAAGGCGCGGGGAGGTCCTGTTTCGTCTGCCTGAGGTCCTGTTACAGCGTGATGGTCTCGGGCGCGGCGGTGAAGGACGCGAAGGTGGCGGTGGCGTTCTTGAAATACAGCACCTGGGTGTTGTGATCGTCCGGGCTGTACATGGCCTTGAGCTGGGGCATTTTCTCCAGCATGGCGGCCTTGGGCTCCCGCCGGTCATCGTCCGCCAGCTCTCCGGCCAGCCTCAGCCACACGCCGTCCGTGAAGGCACAGATCTCCGCTTTGGGGTTCTTTTCCAGCTGGCGGGAGACGGGTTTCATCCGGCCGGTCTGGATGTAGAGCCGGCCTTCGTATACCAGCGCGGTGCCGAAGGGCCGCACCCGGGGCTGGTCCCCTTCCACGGTGGCCAGGTAATAGGTCTGGGCCTTGTCCAGGAACGCGCATACTCTCTCGACGTTCGTCATCTGCTTTTCTCCTTTCGGTGCTTGGGGATGGGTCCTGCCGTACCCATGATACACTCCCGCGCGGGGCAAAGTCAACACGTTTCAGCCCCGGTGCGTGCGGCTGGCGGTGATGACCGATATGGGAACAGGCGCGCGGATCCGCGGCCGGGCCCGGATACGGACGGACCGGATGAGCGCAGGGAGAGCCGGACCCGCTTCAGTTCTTTTCTGAGGATCTTTGGAGCGGACAGGGCGTTTTCGCATTCGTATAACCGGGACGGATGAACAGGGGATGTGCCTCGGGTGGAAAAAACAGATTACAGGCCCGGGCAGCACCTCAGGTATAATGGTGCGCGGAAGAGGTCTCCCGGGTCATCGTCCCTGCCGCGGAGCGCCGGCCGGCCGTGACGGATTTGCAAGCGCTGCGCCATTCTGCTATAATCAGAAAAATACCGAAAAAAAGCCCTGTTTATGTCCCGGATACACCACGGATCATGAACCCGAAAGGAGTGCCGATGAGCCCCGTTTTTCGTCTGTTCAATAAGGATACGCAGATCCTGATGACTTTTTCGGAGTCTCAGGTGCTGGTCGGGTGCTTTTATGACGGCGCTGCGGCCGCGGTAGCCACCGTCACGGACAGATGGCCGGAACTGAGCGGGCTCAGGGATTATTTCGCTCATGCCGGCGACACGCAGTGCGTCGTGCCGCCCTCACGGCTGGACGAGGCCCGCGCGCTGTTCGGGCGCCTGAGGGACACTGCCCTGCGCTACAGGAATCTGAGGGTCACGGTGGATGAAAAGGCGGCCGCCCTGAAAGTGCTCCGGACCCCGCCGGAGGACTTTCTCGTCCTCTACGTGCGATGCGGGGACGGCCTTGAGAGAGTGCTGCCCGGGAACGTATCGGAGACCCCCGCGGGCTGGCTGCTCCGGGGATGCGAGCTCTGGCACTATCCGGATCTGTCGGGAGAGCATTTAAGGCTGTTCAAACAGCGGAGGATCCCGGGGGAGGAGCTTCCGGGGTTCACGAGGGATGTCCTGCCGGCCTTCATCCGGGCGGGCATACGCCTGAAGAGCAGTATCGTGTACGATCCCGAACCTGACGTATCCCTGACGCTGCATTCGGTGGCTTTCGACCGCGTCGGCATCACGCCGCGCTGGGCCGTGCCGCCCGGGACCGTGGACGTGAGCCTGGTCGTGCCGGGGCATGTCCTGGCCGACGGGGTCCTCCGTCCCGGTATCCGGCCCGATGAGTTGAGATCGGTGCTTCCCGATCCGGAGAAGGATACGGTACTGGAGGGAGAGGCCGTGGGAAGGTTCCTGGACCGATGGTATGATCCATGGAAGCCCTGGATCCGGGGGGAGCGGGAGGTGTTCGAAAAAACGCATGGATGGATCAGACCGCCGTATGCCTGGATCCTGGCTGTGAGGGCCCGGGAGAAGCGCGGCGTCGGGAAACCGTACGCGTCTCCTGTGGCCTGTGTCGGCCGGGAGAGGCTCACGGTGCAGGAGGTCCTGGAGGCCCGTGAGCGGGAGTACACGCGTTTTAAGTCCGGATGGGTGCGCCGGTCCGATTTGGAGACCCTGGGCCTGGACGAGGCCGGAGCGGCCATCGGGCGGACTGACGCGAAGCCCTTCCGGCTGGACACGGAGACGTTCATCCATCGCGGCGGCCGCAAGCTCGACGGGCTGTGGCGGGGCATGACCGTGGAAGGAGCGCCGTGGGCTGAAGGGGGAAACAAACACGCGTGCGCCGCGGCGCATTTGAGATTCCTGATCCACTGGGGCGTCAATGGCGGGCTGATCGGAGGGTACGACGCGTTCACGGCCTACGGCATGGCCGTGCTGACGGCACACGCCGCGGCGTATCCGGACTGCGGGATCCTGGTCATGGGGCGTGAGGAAGATATCGGGTGTCTCAGACAGTCGTATCCCGGTGTGGAAAAGATCCGGTTCGAAACGTACGAAAAGGCAGCCGCCATGGAAGGAGCGCCCCCTGTCCGGTGGGATATCACCGTCATGATCGAGCCGGAGGCGGCCTATGACGATCTTCGGGAACGGCTCAGCGTGGAGCGGGCGGCAAAGATCCGTTCTGCCGTGAAGCTGTTTTTCCCGTTCCGGTCCCAGCCGGAGACCGGCTCGTGGATTACGTCCATGACGGGCCTCAGGCGGTCGTCGGGCTTGAGCCGGCTCCTGATCAGGTACTGCCGGGAGACAGTGAAACTGCCCGCGCCCTATGTGTTCACGGGCCAGCTGCCGGAGGCGGAACTGCGCGCGGAGCCGGCGCGTCTCCATCCGGCCCCGGGATCCAAACCGGTATCAGCGCCCGGGCAGGGGACGGCTGCGGCGGTAAGCGGGAAGGCCCCTTTCGCCGGCGGCGTCATCGGGCAGCGGGAGGCGGACTTCTTCAAAGAAGCGCTGAATCTGGCCGACAGGCCCGGCAATCCGGCGGAACACGTGCCTTTTGCCGCTTTCACACCGGAATACCGTCAGATGGACAAGGCACAGCGCCGGTGGTACTTTTACCTGCGGGACAGGATCGCCCACGGGGAGTACCCCGCGACGGACGCGGCTTATCTGCATGTGCGGATCTATGAGCTCCTGGCCCTGATCGGGGTCCGGGACGCGTCGGAGGGATACAGTCAGCTGATGGGGCTTTGGCGGCACTACCGGGATCGGTATCCCGCCCTGGATCATGAACTGAGCGTCTGGACGGTGGATCTCATCCACGTTTATCCCTGCGGGACGGATATCCTTGAACATACGCGCGGCGCGCCCGTCCTCAGCGGGCTCGCGATCGATGAAGCTCTCGCGAAAACGGCGGAAACGGGGCGCTTCGGGATCCCGTGCCCGATCCTGGAGGATCTGACCGGATACAAGTTCACCCGCGGCAGGTTTTTCCTGCAGACGGACAGGGAAAGAGCGGAACGCCTGATCACGGGGGCCCTGGACAGCCTGGACCGGTATCTTCGCGAATCGGAGGGGACCGGTATTCTGGAAAAATACGCCTCCCAAGGCCCGCGCACTCAGGAAGTGACGGCATTCAACGGCGCCCGGTTCGCGTATCCGAAAAAATACACGGTCCGTGTGATCGATCATCGCGGCAGCCGTGGGCTTGGGGAGTTTCTGAGGAACGCGGTCCGGTATACGGAAAACCTTCTGCGGGAAAGGGAAGGGTACTCTTCCCTGCTTCAGGGGATCGATCTTAAGGATCCGGTAAAAAACGCGCTCAGGGAAGCTGTGGACAGGGCGTATGGGAAACAGGATCCGCAGCCCGGAACGGGAAGCGCCCTGACGCGGGTGGTGCTCGATCCCGAGAGGCTGGTCCGCCTCCGGGAGGAGACGGAGGCGGTGCGCAGGGCGCTGCTCGGATATGGGGAGGGACCGGAAGAAGGCCTGCCCGATCACGGGACGCACGCTGCCGGGCTCCCGGCGGAAGAAAAAACGGAACAGGATCCGGGAACGGCGGGCCCGGAGGAGACATCCGCCGACGGGTGGGACCGCTTCTTCGCCGCCGCCGACAGGGAAGCGCTGGCAGCGCTCCTCAAGGGGGAGAAGGCATTCGGTGATCATGCCAGACGGCGCGGCATCATGCCGGACGTGCTCCGGGATGAGATCAATGCCCTGGCTCAGGACACCGTGGGGGATCTGATCCTTGGCGATGAGGGATTCTACGAAGAGTATGCCGATATCATCAGCAACCATCTTGTAAAGGAGTGATCACATGGACATTCCCAGGAGGATATCCTCGGCGATCCTCAACTCCATGGCCGCGGGCGTCGTGCCCCATATCGGCCTCGAGTATATCGCCGTCGGACGCAAAAAAGAGGTCGAAACGATCCTCGGTGATCTTGAAAACATCGCCGAGGGTGGCGGCGCGTTCCGCTTCATCGTGGGGCGGTACGGCAGTGGGAAGAGCTTCCTGCTGCAATTGGCCCGCAGCCACGCGCTGGAGCGGAACTACATCGTGGCGGACGCGGATCTGTCTCCGGAGAGGCGTCTTGCAGGCACCCGCGGACAGGGGCTCAAGACCTACCGGGAACTGATCGCCCACCTGTCTACCCGGACGAGGCCGGAAGGAAACGCGGCGGAGAGCCTTCTGCAGAAATGGATCATGGATCTGAGGAACGCCGCGGTGTCTTCCGGCGCCAATGAGGATGATCCGGCCTTTATGGACGCGGTGGAGGGCCGCATCCGGGAAACAGCCGCGGCTATGCAGGCTTATCTGTACGGGCACGATCTGGCGCAGGTGCTTCTGAAGTACTGGCAGGGATACCGCGCCGGGGACGAGGAACTGATGCGCGCGGCCCTGCGCTGGATCCGGGGCGAATACGAACGCAAAGCCGATGCCGCGGCTCTGGGCGTGTATCGGATCATCACCGACGATACCTGGTATGAGTTCGTGAAGCTCCTGGCGCGCCTGTCCGTCAAACTGGGTTACAAAGGGATGCTGGTATTGATCGACGAGGAGGTCAACCTGTATAAGATCACCAACCGGGTGTCCCGGGAAAACAACTACGAGAAGCTCCTGAGCATGTTCAATGACATCATGCAGGGCCGGTCGGAATACCTGGGCATTTTCGTGGGCAGTACGCCCCAGGCGGTGGAGGATGAGCGGCGCGGCCTGTTCAGCTATGCCGCGCTGGCTTCCAGGCTCCGTCCGAGCCGGCTGGACCGGGAGGGCCTGACAGACGTGTCCGGGCCGATCCTGCCCTTGTCCACCCTGACCCATGACGAGATCTATCTGCTGCTGGAGAACCTGATGCAGGTGTTCTGCGCGCATCACAGGCAGGAGAGCCGCCTCACCCAGGAACAGCTGGTGTATTTCATGCAGGTAGCCGTGGATCGTCTCGGGGCGGACCGGCTGCTGACGCCGCGGGAGGTGACAAGGGACTTCATCGCTCTTTTGGAACTGCTGCGCCAGAACCCCGGCGAGACTTTCGACAGCCTGATGCGCGCGGGCAGGGTCACGGTAAAGCCCGCGGCGGAGGATCCCGATCAGCTTGACGACAAAGCGTTTGCCGTTTTCGATGACCTATGAGTGAAGCATTCGGCCGTTTGGCCCCCTTTATCCGGGAATATATCTACGATCATCACTGGGAAGAGCTGCGGGACATCCAGGTGCGCGCCATAGAAGCTGTCCTTGACACACCGAACCATGTGCTGATCTCCTCCGGGACCGCTTCGGGAAAGACGGAGGCGGCTTTTTTCCCGATCCTGACGGAGCTGATCCGGGATCTTCCCGATTCCTTCGGCGTGATATACATCGGCCCGCTCAAGGCTCTGATCAATGATCAGTTCAAGCGTCTGCAGGCGCTGATCGATCAGGCGGGGGTCCCCCTTTACGCCTGGCATGGGGACCGGCTGCAGAGCGAAAAGAAAAGCGCCATGGCGCATCCCGGCGGGATCCTGCAGATCACGCCGGAGGCCCTGGAGGCGCTGCTGATGCTGCACCGGGCGGAGGCGGCGCGCATGTTCCGTGACCTGAAGTTCATCGTGGTGGACGAGATCCATGCCTTCATGGGGACGGACCGGGGCATCCAGCTCCAGTGCCAGCTGAACCGCCTGGACCGGCTCACCGGCAGGGCTGTGCGCAGGATCGGCCT
>CACZOZ010000245.1:0-4277 GCA_902782865.1 uncultured Eubacteriales bacterium | reverse complement strand
GGATCACAATAGGCGGGTGTTCCCCCGCCTATACCACCCCTCTTAAATGAAGGGTACTTTGTTTTGTGTTTGTCGTTTGCGCCGTGCGCTGGCGGCGAACGGATACGCCGCCGGCCGCGCACGGACTTGTGCAACAGTCGATTCCAGAGTTTTTAAAACCCTGATGTTTTTTTCCTTCCCTCTTACCCTTTCTTTGTTGTCTCTGGGTTGCTTCTTACCCATATTTTTCCGGTTTTTAGTATTCTGGCGCTGTTGCTTGTGCAACAGCGCCTTTCATTTTGCCGGGGGCAGCCGATCCCCGCCGGATCATATCACGGCGCGGAGCCACTGTTCCACGATGGGCCCGTCTCCGGGCTCCATGAACGGGTGACGGCTGTTTTCCGATACGGTGAGGGACGCGCCGGTCTTCGCGGCGAAGGCGCGCACCGACTTTTCCGGCTGCAGCTCGTCCAGCCCGCCGTACAGGATGGCGGTGGGAAAGGGCCAGGGGGTGACCGGGTGGGAGAGGATGTACTGATAGTAGTCCCACCGCAGGGTATCGATGGGCGTCGCGATCTCCCTTTCGCGCTCGAGCCGTTCCGGGGTGACGCCGGACCAGAGCATCATGTGCTCCACCAGCCAGGGCATGTCCACCACCGGGGACTGGAACAGGCATTTTTCAAATCCCCTGTCCCCGAAGGCGTTGAGGGAAAAATAAGCCCCCAGGCTGCAGGCGTACAGGGACACCCGGGACCAGCGCCCGAAGGCATGGTCCGCCATCCGCTTCAGGTCTCGCGTCCCGGTCCATACATCGCACCGGTCCGGGAGGCCTGTTCGCTCACCGTGCTCCGGCAGGTCGAAGCTCAGGGTCTGCCATCCCTTCTCATCGGCGATGAGGGCAAAGCTCTCCGCGTATTCCTTCCGGCTCATTTTGCCGTGCACATGGAGGTATACCTTCTCCGAAGGGTTTCCCCACAGGATGGCGGGGATGCCCGAGATCGTCAGTTTTTCCCTTATCATCGTTTGCCGCCTGCTTTCCCCGATCGTTCCCGCTTATCATACCACGTTCCGGGCCCGGCCGGAAGAGGAAAGCGCCGCGTTGACCGTGGGCCGCGGGGCAGGTATAATGGATGATCATGAACGGCGTAAAGCCGGGAGGACATCCCGCGACCGAAAAACAGCGGGCGCGGCATCCTTCCGGGATGAACAGATGGGAGATAAACGGAAAATGATCGATCTTGACCTGACGAGAGCAGCGGATAAGGATATATGGCCCCTGGGGGACAAATTCTCCGGCCGTGACCCGGAGGGGCACGAGATCGGCTTCACCAACTATTACATGACCCGGGACGGCCGGCCGTTCTTCGGCATCAGCGGGGAAATGCACTACTGCCGGGTATCCCCCGACCAGTGGGAGGACGCGGTGATCAAGATGCGCTGCGGCGGCCTCAACATCATTTCCACCTACGTGTTCTGGAACGTGCACGAGGAGGAGGAAGGCGTGTTCCGTTTCGACGGCTGCCGGGACCTGCGGGCGTTCCTGGAGGTATGTGAAAAGCACGGCATGTATGTCATCGCGCGGGTGGGGCCCTTCGCCCACGGGGAGATGCGCAACGGCGGCCTGCCGGACTGGCTGTACGGCAAGCCCTATGACGTGCGGGAGGACGATCCGGGCTTCCTTGAGGCCGTCCGGCGGTTTTTCCGGGCCGTCCACGGGCAGATGGACGGGCACTATTTCAGCCAGGGCGGCTGCGTCATCGGCACCCAGATCGAGAACGAGTATCAGCATTCCTCCGCGCCCTGGGAGATGACCGCCGGGGTCTCGGACGAATGGGTGAACGGCGGGCGGTCGGGGCTCAAATACATGCTTGAGCTCAAGCGTCTCATGCGGGAGGAAGGCATCGTCACGCCCTTTTACACCGCCACGGCCTGGGGCGGGGCCGTGACGCCGGTGGAGGAGGCGCTGCCCTTGTGGGGCGGGTACTCCTACCAGCCCTGGCTGTTTTACCGGAAGCCCGGTGTCCATCCCGCCACGCCGGAGTATATTTATCGGGACAATCACAACAGCGCCGTCAGGAAGGAGTACAATTTCGAACCTTCCTACGATCCGGAAAGCCGGCCCTACGCCTGCTGCGAGATGATGGGCGGAATGATGTGCAGCTACCGGTACCGGTTCCGGCTGGATATGCGCTCCGTGGACGCCATGGCCAATATCAAGCTGGGCTCGGGCTGCAATCTGCTGGGCTATTACATGTACAAGGGCGGCACCACGCCCACGGGAAAAGTGTCGGCCTTCCTCAATGAGGGCCAGGTGCCCAGGCGAAGCTACGATTACCAGGCGGCCGTGGGGGAGTTCGGCCAGATCCGGGAGAGCTACGGGCGGATGCGGGCCATCCACTATTTCTGCCGGACCTTTTCCGGCTTCCTGGAACGGACGAAGTGCGTGCTGCCGGCGCATCTGAAGGACCTTGACCCGGAGGATCTTTCGCCGCTGCGCTTTTCCGTGCGGGTCAGGGGCGGCAGCGGGTTCCTGTTCGTGTGCAATTTCCAGGACCATGTGGATATGCGCAGCCGCGCCGGGGACGAAGTGCGCCTTCTGCTCCCGGAGGGGGAGATCACCTTCCGCTTCGGCATCGCGGAGGGGGAGAACGCCATCCTGCCCTTCAATATCGACCTGGGAGGCGTGAAAATGGACTGGGCCACGGCGCAGCCCCTGGCGCGGGTGGGCGATACCTGGTTCTTCTTCGCGCCGGAGGGGATGGAGCCCGAGTACTCGATCGGCGGCAGGGTGCACAGGGCCGCTCCCGGCACATCGTTCACCGCGGGCGGCCTTACCGTCATGACCCTCAGCCGGAAAGCCGCCGGGGGCTTCTGGGTGTACGGCGATGACGCGTACCTGTGTTCCTGTCCCCTTCTTAAGGACGGGGACACATTGAAAGCGGAACTGGAGGACGGCGGCGCCGATGTCATGATCTGGTCGGGAGCGGAGCTCAGATTCGTCCTTCTCCGGCGCGTGGAGCATCCTTTCGGGCCCGTGTCTCTCCCGTGGCGGGAGACGGGCCGCGGGCGGTATCAGGTCGATATCCCCTCCGGCGCGCTCACGGGGCACAAGCAGGTGCTTTTAAGGGTGCGCTTCAGCGGGGATGTGGGGCACGCTTTCGCGGGCAATGAGCTGATCTCCGATCATTTCTGCAGCGGCGGTGTTTGGGATATCCGGCTGGACCCGTACGCGCGGGCTTTGTTACAGGCGCCGCTCACGCTGTATCTGACCCCTGTCAGGAGGTTTGTGACGGTGGACACCTCCGCCATGGCGGGGCTCACGGAACGGGCGGAGACTTCGGCGGCGGAGCTCATCGGCGCGGAACTGGTCACGGTGGACGACTATATCGTGGATCTGTAAGGGGGATATCATGGATCAGCCGGAAAAGATCCTGGTCCGGGGGGCCCGGGTCCATAACCTGAAGAATATCGACGTGGATGTGCCGCTGCACGGCATCGTGGGGATCGCCGGCGTGTCCGGCTCGGGAAAATCGTCCCTGGCCCTGGGCGTGCTCTACGCGGAGGGATCCAGGCGGTACCTGGAATCCCTTTCCACCTATACCCGGCGGCGGATGACCCAGGCCGCCCGGGCCGATGTGGACGAGGTGATGTACGTGCCCGCGGCCCTGGCCCTGCATCAGCGGCCGGGGGTCCCGGGCATCCGTTCCACTTTCGGCACGGGCACGGAGCTGCTCAACAGCCTGCGGCTCATGTTCTCAAGGCTCGCGTCCCACCGGTGTCCCAACGGGCACTACGCGCCCGAGGGCCTTGAGACGGCCCTGGGGCAGGAGATCGTCTGCCCGGTGTGCGGCGAGCGCTTTTTCGGGCCCGGGGCGGAGGATCTGGCCTTCAACTCCCGGGGAGCCTGCAGGCGCTGCGGCGGCACCGGCACGGTCAGGACCGTGGACAGGAGCACCCTGGTGCCGGACGAGAGCCTGACCATCGACGAGGGCGCCGTGGCGCCGTGGAACTCTCTCATGTGGTCCCTGATGACCGACGTGTGCCGGGCCATGGGGGTGCGGACGGATATCCCCTTCCGGGACCTGACGGACCGGGAAAAGGAGATCGTCTACGACGGGCCCATGGAGAAAAAACATATCTTCTACCGCCCCAAAAAGGCGGACACGGCCACCGCCGGCGAGATGGACTTCACCTATTACAGCGCCGTGGCTACGGTGCTCAACGCCCTCTCCAAGGTCAAGGATGAGACCGGCATGAAGCGCGTGGAAAAGTTCCTGCGGGAAGAGACCTGTCCGGAG
>CACZOZ010000244.1:0-3158 GCA_902782865.1 uncultured Eubacteriales bacterium | reverse complement strand
GCATCCAGCGCGGCGATCAGGTCGTTCACGTTCTCCGTGCCGATGGAGAGGCGGATCGTGTTGGGCCGGATGCCCTGATCCAGCAGCTCCTCCTCCGTCAGCTGGCTGTGCGTGGTGGTGAAGGGGTGGATCACCAGGGACTTCACATCGGCCACATTGGCCAGCAGGGAGAAGATCGCCAGATGATCGATGAACTTCTTGGCGGTTTCGCTGTCGCCCTTGATCTCGAAGGTGAAGATGCTGCCGCCGCCGTTCGGGAAGTATTTCTGATACAGCGCGTGGCTGGGCTCCGTCTCCAGGGCCGGATGATGGACGGCCGCGACCTGGGGGTGCTTCGCCAGGTATTCCACGATCTTCAGCGCGTTTTCCACGTGCCGCTCCACCCGGAGGGACAGGGTCTCCAGCCCCTGCAGGAAGATGAAAGCGTGGAAGGGGGAGAGGGTGGAGCCGGTATCGCGCAGCAGGATCGCGCGGATATAGGTGGCGAAGGCGGCGGGGCCGACCGCGTCATAGAAGGAGATGCCGTGATAGCTGGGGTTGGGCTCGGCAATCCAGGGATACTTGCCGCCGGCCTTCCAGTCGAACTTGCCGCCCTCCACGATCACGCCGCCGATGGCTGTGCCGTGGCCGCCGATGAACTTGGTGGCGGAGTGGACCACAATGTCCGCGCCCCATTCCAGCGGCCGGACCAGGTAAGGCGTGGCGAAGGTGTTGTCCACCACAAGGGGCAGGCCATGCCGGTGCGCGATCTGCGCCACGGCCCCGATGTCGATGATGTTGGAATTCGGGTTGCCCAGGGTTTCGATGTAGATGGCCTTCGTGTTGTCCTGAATGGCGGCCTCAAAGCTCCCCTCGGCGTCCGGGTCCACAAAGGTGGTGGTGATCCCGCTGGTCAGGGGCAGGGTGTGGGCCAGCAGGTTGAAGGTGCCGCCGTAGAGTGTTTTGGAGGCCACGATGTGCTCTCCCGCCTTGGCGAGCGCCTGGATCGTGTAAGCGATCGCGGCTGCGCCGGAGGCCACGGCCAGCGCCGCGCTGCCGCCCTCCAGGGAGGCGATGCGGGCCTCGAAGACGCCCTGGGTGGGGTTCGTCAGGCGCCCGTAGATGTTGCCGGCGTCGCGGAGGCCAAAGCGGTCCGCGGCATGCTCGCTCGAGTGGAACACATAGGAGGTGGTGGCGTAGATCGGCACCGCGCGCGCGTCGGTGGCGGGATCGGCCTGCTCCTGGCCAATGTGCAGCTGACGGGTTTCAAAGCTCCAGTTCGCGGGATTCTGAATATCGGACATGATTTTTTCTCCTTTCAATTTCGACGTTTTTTCGTCCGGAGGCGCGGCCCGGCATCCTGTCCGGGAAGAAAGGGCTTGTCCGTTCGTGCCGTATGGCGCAGCGCCGTCACATTCGGTTGCGGCTCAGCAGCACGGCATAGGATCTGCATTGGCGTCTCATCCCCACAGCCTCCTCCCGTCTGTCGCGGACTTGTTCGGTATTCCGGCCGGCTATTTTCCCACATCGCTCAGATGATAGGGCGTGATCTGGTAGACCTCGTAGTTCAGCCAGTTGGTGAAGAGCAGGTTGGCATGGGCCTTCCACTGGAACAGCGGGATGCCCGCCGGATTGTCATTCGGGAAATACCGCACGGGAACCGCCGGATGAATGCCCTTGGCCAGATCGCGGGTGTACTCCCTGGCCAGGGTTGCCCGGCTGTACTCCGGATGCCCCGTCACAAACAGGCGGTGCTTCTCCCGGTCATGGATCAGGTAGATGCCGGCGACATCTGATTCCGCCAGAATGTCCAGCTCCCGGTGCCGCTGCACCTCCTCCTTCAGGATGCCCGTATAGCGGGAATGCGGCGCGTGGAAGACATCGTTGAAGCCCCGGGTCAGCGGCTCCTCCCGGTAGATCGTCCGGTGGGAATACACCCCGGACAGCTTCGTGGGCAGCAGGTGCTTCTGGATCCCGTAATGATGGTACAGCCCGGCCTGCGCCGACCAGCACAGATGCAGAACCGCCGTCACATGCTGGTCCGCCCATTCCATCAGCTCCACCAGTTCCTGCCAGTAGTCCACCTCTTCAAAGGGCAGGGTCTCCACCGGCGCGCCGGTGATGATCAGCCCGTCGAAGCGCCGTTCCTTCACGGAGGAGAAGGAGTGATAGTACTTCTGCAGGTAGTCCTCCGTGACGTGCTTGTACAGATGGGAGTCCAGCCGCAGAAAGGTGGGCCGCACCTGCAGCGGCGTGTTGGACAGCAGCCGGAGGAGCTGCAGCTCGGTGTCCTCCTTGTCCGGCATGATGTTCAGCACGGCGATTTCCAGCTCCCGGATATCCTGCGATGCCGCCCTTGACTCATGCATCACAAAGATCTGCTCTGCCTCCAGCTTCCGGACAACCGGCATCTGTTCGTTGATCCGTATCGGCATTGCGTTCACCTCACTACAGGATAATGGGAGTTCCGGCCTGCTGCAGCCTTTTCGGGGAATCACCGGATTGGAGGTACTGCCCGGAATCGAACCGGGGAATGAGGGTTTTGCAGACCCTTGCCTTACCGCTTGGCGACAGTACCGTCATCGCTGCCGGGAAGGGCACCGGGGCCTCCGGGACGAGGGAGCGGCCGCGCGGGCCGTGCTCCCTCATCCCGGCCAGCCTGTCCGGAATGAAGGCTCCGGCGCTTACTCGATCACGCCGCCCTCCACCACCAGGCTGTCCGCGTCCGCGTTGGGGCCGTAGGTCTCGCGGAGGGTGGCCTCATAGTCGGCGTGGAAGAAGTTCTCCTGGCCCAGGGCGACGATCTCGTCGTTGATCCAGGCGAGCAGGGTTTCGTTCCCCTTGGTGACGGCGGGATTGATCGTGTCCAGGCTGCCCAGGGACTCAATGCCCACGCTGAAGCCGGGGTTCTCGATCGCCCAGGCCAGCACCTCGGTATTGTCGGTGGACAGCGCGTCGCCGCGGCCGTCGATCAGGGCGATGTAGGCCTCGGTGTAGCTGTCGAACTTGAGCAGATTGACTTCCGGATAGTTGGCCTCGAAGAAGGTCTCCGCCGTGGTGCCCTTGGAGACGATGAGGGTCCTGCCGTTCAGCTGCTCCGGTTCGGTGATCAGCGCGGCGTCGGGGCTGACCACGCCCAGGGCCACCTTCATGTAGGGCAGGGCGAAGTCCACCTGCTG
>CACZOZ010000243.1:0-3239 GCA_902782865.1 uncultured Eubacteriales bacterium | reverse complement strand
CGCGTCATGACTTTCATCGGCGAAGAGCTTCCGAGGCTGTGCCGCGCCATGCTGCCCCTGAGCCCCAAAAGGGAGGACACCTTCATCGCCGGGCTGTCCATGGGCGGGTTCGGGGCGGTCAACTGCGCCCTGACCTATCCGGAGACCTTCAGCTGCGCTGCCATGTATTCCGCGGCCCTGATCTCGGAGCGGGTCATGAAGGCCGAAGGCGCCGCCGGCAGGCATTTCAGGGCGCTCTTCGACCTGAACAGCGTCCGGGCCTTCTCGGGCTGCCCGGCGGACTATGAGGCCCTGGCGGAACGCCTGGCAGCGTCGGACCGCCCAAAGCCCCGGATCTATACCACCTGCGGGACGGAGGACTCCCTCTATCCGGCCAATGCCGCTTTCGCGGAGAAACTCGAGCGCCTGGGCTATGACGTGACCTGGGAGGCTCGTCCCGGCGCGCACACCTGGGATTTCTGGGAGGAGAGCCTGAGGAGGACCCTGGACTGGCTGCCCCTGTAAAACGAACGGAGCGGATGGAGGAGCCCCCGGCCGCTGTTTTTTCCCGGCGCCCGGTGTCCCTTCCCGACCGCTCCCATCCCTTTTGACCGCCGAAAAACGATCCAGCGCCAGCCCAGAGACGGGCCTGAGGACGAAGGAGGCGCCGCCTGAAACATGTTCAAACGCAGTGAAGACGCCCGGGCCTGGGGCGTCACGGCCATCGAGAATATCTTCATCACCGACTACCTTCCCAACGCCAGGGGCGATTACGTGAAGGTGTATCTGTGGGGCCTGTACCACAGCCAGCGGGCGGATGAGAACCTGACCGCCGAGGACATGGCGGCGGCCCTGGACATCCCCGCGGCGGATATCATGAAAGCCTTCCGCTACTGGGAGCGGCGGGGCCTTGTCACCATCGAGACGGACGATCCCCCCGTGATCGAATACAAGAGCGCCTTTACCCAGGCCCTGAGCGGCAGTCCCCTCCGGGCCGAGGACGACTATGTGGATTTCGCCGAGAGCGTGTACGCCGCTTTCGGTTCCAAGCGCAAGATCAAGCCCGACGAGATCGCCCGGGCCTGGGAGTGGGTGCAGGACATCGGCCTGACACCGGAAGCCGTGCTGATGCTGCTCAATCACTGCATCGCTTCCTGGCGCCCCCAGTTTTCTTTCAAAAAGGCAGAAGGCCTGGCCCTGGCCATGAAGGAGAGCGGCGCGGTGACCGCGGAGGACGCGGAGAGCTTCCTGCGCAGCGACCTGAACTGCCACATCGAGGCCCGGCAGGTGCTCCGGGCCCTGGGCAAACGGGGCCGCATGGAAAGCGACGCGGAGCTGGCGCTGTACCGGAAATGGCGGGACGAGTGGGGGTTCACCCCGGAAGCCATCCTGGCCGCCTGCAGCGAGACCGCCTCCGGTGAGCCGAATTTCGCGTACCTGGACGGCATCCTGCGCCAGTTCCGCGAGCGCAACCTGAGCGCCCGGACCGGCAGCGAGGTGGAGGCCGCCCTGAAAGCGGAAAAGGATGAAAAGGACCTGGCCAAAGAGATCACCCGGGGATTCCGCCCCGCCGTGACATGGGAATACAGCGTGAACCTGTACCGGCAGTGGCGCAGGACCTTCCCCCACGAAGTGCTCCTTCTGGCCTCGGAGGAGATCCGCGCCGCCAACAAGGGCGCCGAGGCCATGGTGCTTTTGCTCAATTCCTGGCAGGAGAAAGGGCTCACCACCCCGGACAAGGCCACCGAATACCTGCGCGTATACCGGACCGAGACCGAGGCCCTGACGGCGGTCTTCGCCGCCTGCGATCTGGCCGCCCGGCCCACCGCGGCGGACCATGAGTGGTACCGCGAATGCCTCAGGGCGGGCTTCAGCCGGGATGATATCCTGTCGGCCGCCCGGAAGGCGTCTCTGGTGCGCGGGAACAAACTCGCCTACATCCGGAAAGTGCTGGAGGGCGCGCCGGAGGGCAGGCCCTCCGCCGGGAAGACCGTCCGCGCCCAGCAGTACGAACAGCGCAGCTACACCGAGGAACAACTGGCCGGTATCGCCGATGACCCGATCCTGAAAGCTCTGGAGGGCAGAAATGAACAGTGAGATCTATCAGCGCGTCATGGACGAATACGCCCGTCAGAGGGACAGGAACGCGTCCGAGGAGGCCCGGCGGCGGGAGGAGATCGCCGAAAAGCATCCCGATCTGGCGAAACTGTGCCATGACCGTCACCGCCTGATCCTCGACGGGATCGAGAACATGCTGCGGGGACAGGGGCCCGCCGGCGAAGACCTGGAAAAGCACATGCGGGATTATAACGCCCGCATCCGCGAGGCCCTGGCCTCGGCGGGGTATCCCGAAAACTATCTGGAGCCGGTCTACCGGTGTGAAAAATGCCGGGATACGGGCTATACCGGGGAAAAGATCCGGGAGATGTGCTCCTGCCTCAAGGCCGCCCTGGCGCGCGCCGGAGACAGCGCTCCCTGGACGGAGAGCTTCGAGACCTTCGACGAGACATTTTATCCCGAGATCCCTCTGGAGGATCTGCCCAAATACACCCAGCGGGCCTATATGCATGAGATCCGGAAAGCCTGCGAGAGCTTCGCGGACGATTATCCCGGCGGCGGCCGGATCAATCTGCTGCTCCACGGGAAGAGCGGCCTGGGCAAGACCTATCTGGTGCGCTGCGTCGCCTCGCGGCTGATGGACCGGGGCATCGGAGTGAAGTACGTGACGGCCTTCAGGATGCTGGACGACCTGAGGCAGGACTATTTCCGGCCGGAAGGGGTCACGCAAGACTACCTGAACACGGATTTCCTCATCATCGACGACCTGGGCATCGAGCCGATGTTCGACAACATCACGGTGGAAATGATCCTGAACGTGCTCAACGAGAGGATGCTGCGCCGCAAGGGCACCGCCGTGAGCACCAATCTGAACCGCACCGAGCTGCAGAAGCGCTACACCGAGCGCTTCATCTCCAGGATGCTGTCCCCCGCCACCTGCCTGGACCTGACCTTCCGGGGGACAGACCTGAGGCTGTACGGGAGCGGGAAGGCTTAAAGCGTACAGGGGCAGAAAAAACAGCCGGACGAAAACAAAGTCCCGCCGGAATAACGGCAGGACTTTTTCTTTGGAAACAGACCCGAACGGGCAAGACCCGGGGAGGCCCGGGGAAATACCGGATCACTTCCCCTTGGCTTCGAGCCAGGGCATGACGTAATCCTTGTACAGCATATCCAGGATAGCGACGCCGGGGATGGCCAGG
>CACZOZ010000242.1:0-3767 GCA_902782865.1 uncultured Eubacteriales bacterium | reverse complement strand
TTTCTTTGTTGTCTCTGGTTTGCTTCTTAACCATATTTTTCCGGTTTTTAGTATTCTGGCGCTGTTGCTTGTGCAACAGCGCCTTTTATTCATATCCGGGTCAGTTTTTCAGGGTGAACTGAGCCACGGCGCAGGGGGGCAGGGTGGCACTGACACCGCCGCCTGTGATCGCCGCCGCGAGGGGCTGTATACGGAGGGGGGATGAGTCAAAATCATTGTGCGCGTCCATGGCGCCGGAAAGCACCCGGGCGGTAACGGTCTTCGCTTCAACGCCCGTCAGCAGGAGCTGAGCGGGGCTTTCCGCGCTCACGTTGGCCGCGGTCACGGTGACGATGCCGTCCTTTTCGGAGGCGGAGGCGCTGACCTGCGGCAGCGTCCACTCGCCCGGGCCTATAAGGGGCGCGTCCGTTTCGCAGGCGATATGCCGGGCGTCCTGATGGGCCCGGTACAGGTCGAACACGTGATAGGTGGGGGTCAGGACCACCTCACTGCCTTTCGTGAGCAGCAGGGACTGGAGCACGTTGACCATCTGGGCCAGGTTGGCCATCACCACCCGGTCGCAGTGGGCGTTGAAGATGTTGAGCGTCAGGGCGGCGATCATGGCGTCGCGCATGGTGTTCTGCTGGTACAAAAAGGCGGGATTCGTGCCCTCCTCCACGTCGTACCAGGCGCCCCACTCGTCCACGATCAGGCCCACGCGCTTCTCCTTGTCGAACCGGGTCATGATCTCGTCGTGGGCGGTGACGATCCTCTCCATCTCCAGGGCCTTTTTGAGCGTGCGGTAGTATTCCTCCACCGTAAAGCGCGCGGCGCTGCCCTTCTTTTCCCAGGTGCCGGGCACCGTGTAATAGTGCACCGTCATGGCGTCCATGAACCTGCCGGCCCGCTCCATGAGCACCTCGGTCCATTTCAGGTCCCCGGCGTTGGGGCCGCAGGCGATCCTGCAGGGCTTCGTGCCGCCGTAGGGCGGGCAGTAGGTCTGATACCGGCGGTACTCATCGGCATAGTACTCCGGGCGCATATTGCCCCCGCCGCCCCAGGGCTCGTTGCCGATGCACCAGTACTTCACCTTCCAGGGCTCTTTTCGCCCGTTGGCCCGGCGGCGCTGGACGAGGGTGGAGTCCGTATCGGAATTGACATACTCCATCCACTCGGTCATCTCCCGCACGGTGCCGCTGCCCATGTTGACGTTGAAGTAGGGCTCGCAGCCGATCTTCTCGCACAGGTCCAGGAACTCGTGGGTGCCAAAGCTGTTGTCCTCCGCCACGCCGCCCCAGGTGGTGTTCACGATGCGGGGCCGGTCCTTTTCCGGGCCGATGCCGTCCTGCCAGTGATAGGTGTCGGCGAAGCACCCGCCGGGCCAGCGAAGCACCGGCACCCCGATCCTTTTGAGGGCCTCCACCGCGGCGGAGCGGATGCCGCCCTCATTGGGGATGGGGCTGGACTTGCCCACGAACAGGCCGTCGTAGATGCAGCGGCCCAGGTGCTCGGAAAAATGCCCGTAAATGTTCCTGTTGATGGTGCCCGCGCCGCGGGCGGGATCCAGGCGGATCGTGATCATGACCGTATGTTCTCCTTTCATTTCTCAAATCCCACGCATTTTAAGTGGGGCGAGCCGGTGCCCTCGTACCTGAGGTAGAGGGCCTGCACCCCGTCGGGGAAGTCCACCTCCGCCGTGTAACGCTTCCACACGTTGGAACTGTCGATCCTGACGCGTCCCAGGTCCGGCCCGTCCCATTTGGAGCGGATCACGAAGTCCCCGTGGGCGTAGGCCCGGCACTCGACGGCGACGCGCTTCACCCCGAGGCAGGAAAAGTACTTAAAGCCGATCACCGTGCCGTCACGGATGGAGGCGATATAGCCGTCCTCCCTGTCGTCGTCCCGGCCATCCTGGGTGATCTTCGGCAGGGCGGGATCCCCCGCGTAGAGGACCGGCTCCGGCGTGATCAGGTGGCAGGCGATATAGGCGGGATAGTCGCCCTCGCCCTTTAACGGGCCGCCGTTGAGCCCGCAGGAGGTGATCTCCGCCTGGCGGATGCGGCCCCGGTCGTCAAAGAAGATGGGCTCCGCGCAGCCCTGGCGGCTGAACCAGGTGCCGTTGGTCTGCCGGTGGTAGAACACATACCACTGCCCGTTGATCTCAACGATGCTGCCGTGATCGTTGCCCCCGATGGCGGCGGGGCGGTCCGCCGGCTTGTAGGAGGAGATGCCGATGTCGCAGTTGCTGACGATGACCCCGCCGTAGGTGAAGGGCCCCCGGGGATCGGGGGATGTGGCCCAGCACAGCTCATGCATCACCGTGGAGGAGTACACGAAGTAATAGGTGTCCCCCCGCTTCCTGATGGAGGCGGCCTCGAAATAGGCGTGCCCCTCAAAGCCCGTGCCCTCCTCGTACTCGCAGCCCGGGGCGCAAATGACGGGCGCTTCCTCAACAGTCACCATGTCCGGCCCCAGCACGGTGCACATGGCGCCGTGACGGCTCTTGTCCCCGCGGCCGCAGAAGCCGGTGTACAGGTAGGTACGGTCCCCCTCGGTGAGCACGCCGGGATCGAACTGGGGCTCGTCCCCTTCCCTTTCGCCCAGGCGGGTGCCGTCCTTGTAATGGACGTAGCCGTAGAACCGGTACCTTCCCGCGGGGGAATCGCACACAGCCACGGACACGAAGCCTACCTTGTCGTACACGTAGTACAGGTAGTACCTGCCGTCCGGCCCCCGCGTGACGTCCGGGGCGTAGAGGCACATGCTGCCGTCGGCGTTCACGGGATCGCCGTCCCGGGGGAAGATCACGCCCTCGCAGCGCCAGTCACTCAGGTCATCGACGGGAGCGGACCAGCCCATGTAGTCCCCCATGCAGAACACGTAGCCGTTGAAATAATCATGGGAGCCGTACACGTACACCCGGTCCCCGAACACGTAGGGTTCCCCGTCCGGGATATACTCCCAGGAGGGCAGATAGGGGTTGAAGGCCTGCTTTTTCATACGCCGGCCGTCCTTTCCAGATATTTTTCAAGGAGGAATGCCTCAAGCGCGCTCTCAGGGCATTCTTCCGCCGACCCCCCATCCCTGAACGCCATGCGGCGGGGCGCCGCGGGATCGAAGGCCGGCCAGACGGGGAGCTCCTCCCCGTCTGACCCCGTACCGTTGGGATCCCCGGACCGGATGAAGGCGCACCAGTGATCGCACATCCGCCGGGCCAGGTCGTAGTGCCTGCCCTTAAAGGGCCGCCAGCACTTGGCCAGGGTCTCGAAGAAGAACCACAGGTCCACCGAGTGGAAGGTGCCCGGATGATCCCAGCCGGGGATGTCCGCCTCAAAGCAGTAGTAGTACATCGGCGCCGTGATCCCCCGGCGCCGCCTCACGGCCGCGGAAGCGCGCGCGCCGAACCCGATGGCATTGACGCCGCCCTCTCGTTGGATGCTGTCAAGGTCCGCGGGACGGGTGAAGTTTTTCAGGAAGCGATCCGCGTCAGGCCCGAAGGTGTTTTGGGCAAAGGATGCGAGGCCCTTAAAGTCCTCCGCGGGCGGGAAGGAGATGAACTCGCTGTCCGTGTGCCCCAGGAGCACCGGCACGGGAAGGAGATCCTCATCCAGGAACCACTCCTGGCTGTTCCGCCGGGAGAACCTGTCGTCCACCGCTTCCCCGAAGGTCCTGGCCCAGCCGTAGATGCCCTCCCAGACCATCAGCTTATCCCGCAGGGTGACCGCGTCGATCGCCCGGGCCTCCTTCAGGGTCTTCACCCCCAGGAAGTCAAAGAACCTGACGCCCCT
>CACZOZ010000241.1:0-5862 GCA_902782865.1 uncultured Eubacteriales bacterium | reverse complement strand
TCCCTGGTCCTGCGCTGCGATCAGGGCACGCCCGTGATGATCTGCGCCACGGCCTGGGACGACGGGCGCGGCGGGGACACGGACGGCAAACGCGCCGAGCTGCCCCCGGAGCTTTTGAGGGACCTGAACGTCCAGGGCCTGATATCATGGCTTCGGGATCAGCTGGAAGGCCCGGCCGGGGATGTGGACTGGACCGCGGTCGCCGGCGCGCCGGGCCTTGCGGGATGGATCGCGGGCGTGCGTCACGCGCAGTCGCTGGATCTGCCCCCGTGCCTGTACCCGGTCAAAAATCCCTTCGAAAAGGAACTGGAGCACGTGGGGCCGGACGGCCTGCGTGAACTTTCAACAGTCCGCCTGTGGGTGGGCAAAAAGAACGATACGGACATGACGCGGGCCCTCACGGCCCTGCTCACATGGCAGGAAGAGCACCGGCCCAAAGCCTGGACCCGGGAGGCCTGGCTGCTGATCCGGTCGAACAGGCCGGCGGACGGCGCGGTCTCTTCCGATCTGGCGGCCCGGTGCGCTTCCGCGGGCGTCAAACTGGCCGCCCGCCGGGGGGATGAGCTGCACGAGTTCCTGTCGGGGACGGACTGGCGGCTCTATACCGCGGAGTATCCCGGCCAGGCGGACGACGCGGCCACCTATGGGGAGTGGGACCTGGTCCCGGCATCAAAGCCCCCGCGGCCCCGGGACGTCCCGGATGAGGAGAACGGGATGCCTCCCGCCCCGGCGGAGGGGCCCGGGACGGTCGAAGAGGAAGACCGGGGCACCCTGGACGACGTCACCTTTATCCGCGCCATGCGCTCTTCCATGAGCGGCCCGTGGCATCAGTATGATGTCCTCTTCGCCGCCAGGCCCTACGGCTGGGCGGCGGCTGTGGACTGGGCCGCCTACATGGCCGGGGCGGATATATCCCACATCGGCACCGTCACCGCCGGGGACCTGGGGGGCTCTTTCCGGGAGATGATCGACGCCTACAGGGACAGCGGCGAGGACCTCAAAAAGATGAAGGAGCTGGAGTTTGAGCAGGGGTACCTTTCCATCGGCGGCTCCAGCAGGGTGCTTTCGGATCTTGTCAAGATCGTGTGGATCAACCAGACGGCCACGATGCGCCTGTTCACCATGCGGGATCAGGATAAATACATCCGGGCCTATGTGGAGACCGCCGTGCGCCGCACCTTCGGCACTCCGGACGAGATGAAGGTGGGCCGGCCCATCCCGGAGAAGAAGGGCTGATCCCGGAAGATAAGTGCTATGATCACAGAACAGCGCGGCAGTCATGCCGGCTTCGGAAAGGGGACATATCTATGGCGGTCTATCATCCCGTGAGATTTCTGCACGGCGGGGACTACAATCCGGATCAGTGGCTGGAATACCCCGAGGTGCTCCGCAGGGACATCGAGCTGATGAAGGAGGCCCATGTCAACGCCGTCTCCGTGGGCATTTTTTCCTGGGCGTTCCTGGAGCCGGAGGAGGGCCGGTACGAGTTCGGATGGCTGGATGAGATCATCGACCGCCTGACGGATAACGGCATCGGCATCATCCTGGCCACGCCCTCGGCGGCGCGGCCCGCCTGGCTGGCGCAGAAATACCCGGAGGTGCTGCGCTGCGGCGCGGACTTTGAGCGCCGGCACTTCGGCGAGCGGCACAACCACTGCCTCACATCCCCCGTCTACCGGGAAAAGGTGCGCCTGATGGACAGCGCCCTGGCGCGGCACTACGCCGGGCACAGGGGCATCCTTTTATGGCACCTGGGCAACGAGTTCGGCGGGCACTGTTTCTGCCCCCTGTGCGCCGAGGCTTTCCGGGACTGGCTCAAAGAAAAATACGGCACCCTGGAGGAGCTCAACCGCCGGTGGTGGACGTCCTTCTGGTCCCAGCGCTACACCGACTGGTCCCAGATCGAGCCGCCCTCTCCCCGGGGCGAGATCTCCAACCCCTCCATGAAGCTGGACTGGCGCCGGTTCGAGACCCGGCAGTGCGCCTCCTTCATCGCCATGGAGCGGGAGGCGGTGCACGCGTACATGCCCGATGTACCGGCTACGGCGAACCTGATGGAGCATTTCAGGGATTACGACTATTTCGCCATCGCCCGGGAACTGGATATCGTGTCCTGGGACGCCTATCCCGCCTGGCGCGGGGGAGACGAGACGGCCCTGGCGGCGGAGTTCGCGATGCAGCACGACCTGATGCGCTCCCTGAAAAAGCAGCCCTTCCTGCTGATGGAGAGCACCCCCTCCCTGGTGAACTGGAAGCCCCACAACAAGCTCAAGCGCCCGGGCATGCATCTGCTCTCCTCCCTGCAGGCGGTATCGCACGGCAGCCAGAGCGTGCTCATGTTCCAGTGGCGCAAGGGCCGGGGCGGGGCCGAGGCCTTCCACGGCGCGGTGGTGAGCCACGACGGCCGGAGCGACACCCGGGTGTTCAATGACGTCAAGCACGTGGGGCAGGTGCTCGAGGGGCTCGCTCCCGTGCTTGAGAAAAACGTTCACGCCAAAGCGGCCATCCTGTTCGACTACGAGAACTGGTGGGCGTTGAACGAGGTCCAGGCCGCCCATCCGGGGGATATGCGCTATGACGAGGTGGTGGGCCGGTTCCACCGCTGCCTGTGGGAGCGGGGGATCAGTGTGGACTTCATCAACATGGACGTGAAGGAGATCCCGGATGATTACCGCCTGGTGATCGTACCGGAGGCCTTCATGTTCCGCGGCGGCATCGGGGATGCCCTGAAGGCTTTCACGGCCCGGGGCGGCACGCTGCTCGTGACCTGCTTTTCCGGCGTCGTGGACGGGGACGACCTGGCCTTCATGGGCGACGCGCCCCATGGACTGACGGACGTGCTGGGCCTCAGGGCGGAGGAGGTGGACGCGCTCTATCCGTCCGAGAGCACTTCGGTCCACTTTTCGGACGGCACGGAATGCGCGGCGGTCGAGATCTTGGAGATCCCCCGGGACGTGACGGCCGAGACCCTCGCCGTGTACGGGGAGGACATGGTCGTTGGGATGCCCTGCGTTACCCGGAACCGTTTTGGTGCCGGCACCGCCTGGTACCTGGCCGCGCGCCTGGATCAAAAGGGCCTCAGAAAGGTGTTCGACCTGATCCTTCATGAGACGCCCCTGCCCCGGGCCGTCGATACGGCCCTGCCGGAGGGGGTCGCGGCCGCGGCCCGGGAGGATATCGTGTTTTTGCAGAATTATTCCGGGAAGATCCGGTTCCTTTCCCTGCCCGGCAGGTACGTGGATCTGGTGACCGGATCTGACGTTTCGGGGGAGATCGTTCTCCCGGTCAACGGCGTCATGGTCCTGAAGCCGGCGGGGGAGGAAGGCTGAAAAAATGGCGTCGACGGATAAAGGCATCATCCGGGATCTCACGAAGGGCAGCGTGCCCAAAACGCTGCTCACTTTCGCCACGCCCCTGTTCCTGTCGGGCCTTTTACAGATGGTCTACAACATGGTGGACATGGTGGTGGTGGGCCGCTTCGTGGGCACCCGGGGCCTGTCCGCCGTGTCCATCGGCGGGGAGATCCTGCAGCTGATCACCTTCGTGGCCATCGGGCTGTCCAATGCGGGGCAGATCCTGATCTCCCGCTATGTGGGGGAGAAGCGCAGCGACCTCATCGGTGAGATGGTGGGCACGCTGTTCACCCTGCTGATGGGCCTGGCCTTCGCCATCATGATCGTGTTCCTGTTCACCTACCGGCACATCATGGCCTGGCTCAACACCCCGGAGGAGATCTGGGAGTTCACCCGGCAGTACGCGGTCACCTGCGTGTGGGGCATCCCCTTCATATACGGGTACAACCTGGTGTCGGCCATCCTGCGGGGCATGGGGGATTCGAAGCATCCCTTCATCTTCATCGCCATCGCGTCGGTGATCAACATCGTGCTGGATGTCCTCCTGGTGTGGCCCCTGGGCATGGGCCCCCTGGGCGCCGCCCTGGCCACGGTGATCGGCCAGGCGGTGAGCTTCCTGTTCGCCTTAAGGCTCCTGTACCGCAGCCGGGAGCAGATCCATTTCGATTTCAGGCCGGAGCATTTCCGCATCACGCCCCGGGTGTTCCGCCCGCTGACGGCCCTGGGCATCCCGATGGTGATCCAGTCCGCGGCGGTCACGTTCTCCATGCTGTTCGTCAATTCCTACGTGAACAGCTACGGCACCACGGCGGTGGCCGTGACGGGCGTGGCCCGCAAGCTGGAGAGCATGATCGGCGTGATCTCCCAGGCCATCTCCTCCGCCGGCGGCGCCATGGTGGCCCAGGCCCTGGGCCGGGGAAAGATCGCCCGCGTGCCGAAGGTGGTCTATCACGCTTTGTGGATCGTGGGCCTGCCCGCGTCGGTCTTCGCCCTTGTCACCTGGCGGCACCCGGAATGGCTCTTCGGCCTGTTCTCCTCCGATCGCGCGGTGCTCCTGATGGCGGTCACCTATGTGCCCGTGGCCATGGTGCAGTACCTGGGGGCCACGGTGCGCCCGGCGGGTTTCGCCCTGATCAACGGCTCCGGCAACTCGAAACTGAACCTCACGGTGGCTCTCCTGGACGGCATCGTGTGCCGCATCGGCCTGGCGCTGCTGCTGGGGGTCACCCTTCAAATGGGCATCCTGGGCTTCTGGTACGGCAACGCCCTGGCGGGCCTCGTGCCCTTTATGATCGGCGGCACCTATCTGATCAGCGGCGCCTGGAAAAAGCGCGCCTCCGGTCCGGCGCCGGAAGAGATCTGATCGCGCTGACGTACTTAAAGGAGGGGAGCGGATGGATACCGCGGTGCTTTTTCCCGGCATGGGCTACACCTGCGACAAACCGCTGATGTACTACGCGGGCAAGACGGCGGCCCGGATGGGATACGAGGTGATCCGGGTCTCTTTCGCGGGCCTCAGGAAGGAGGCGAAAGGGGACGCGGAGGCTATGCGCGCCGCCGCGGACGCCGCTTTTTTGCAGGCGGAGGAGCAGCTCCGGCATATCGACTGGGCCTCCGGAGACAGGATCGTGTTCATCGGCAAAAGCATCGGTACGGCTGCCGCCAGGCGGTACGAGTCCGCCCACGGCCTGACCGTCAGGAGCGTTATGTTCACCCCCGTCGAGGCCACGTTCGATCATGCGGGCGGGGAGGCCCTGGCCTTCCACGGCACAGCCGATCCCTGGGCCGGCACGCGTTCGGTCACGGCCCTGTGCGCGCGTGAGGGCATTCGCCTGATCACCGTCCCGGACGCGAACCATTCCCTGGAGACGGGGGATGTGGACACGGATCTTGGGATCCTGGCGCGGGCCATCCGGGAGACCGAAAAGTTTCTCATGGCCGGGCGTTGACGCGGCAGAAAAAAACGCCTCATTTCCGAACAGCTCCGGTATAAACAACACACCCCTGCCTTTCGAAATGAAAGCAGGGGTGTGTTGTTATCGCTTTTCGCTGCAGTTTTATGCTGCGGGTGAAACAAATGGTTTATTTGGACCCTGGCGCCGCCGGCGGATCTGACCTCATTCCCCGCCTTAAACGGCGGGACCTTCCCCAGGGGGGAAGGCTCCACGGAATTCAAACCTGCCGCCGATGGCCGCAGATGATCGGTCCCCAGCGAATGGCCGCTCTCTCGTCAGCCTTCCCCCCTGGGGAAGGTGGCCGCGATAGAGCGGCCGGATGAGGTCACCCCGTTATTCCTTCAAATCATTCCAAATTCCGCAAGGGTGTTGTACCGCAGCACGTGAACGCCGTATTTCGTACCGCCGCGGCGGGGGGCTCACGGGGGGAAAAGCAGTACCAGCCCGTGCCCGGCTGTCAGGCCGCGTTTACGCCGCGGGCCCGAACTGGCTGTTGTACATGTCGGCGTAGACGCCGTGCAGGGCCATCAGGGTCTCGTGATCGCCCTGTTCCG
>CACZOZ010000240.1:0-4105 GCA_902782865.1 uncultured Eubacteriales bacterium | reverse complement strand
TACAACGGCGGTCAGGGGACCGTGGACGTCAGCCGTTTCTCGGTGAAGACGGATCACGGTGTCCTCAGCGGCCTTCTTTACAAGCCCAAGACCGCTACGGCCGAAACGCCCCGTCCCGCGGTGGTGGTGACCCACGGTTACCTGAACTCCGCCGAGATGCAGGACGCGAACGCCATCGAGCTGTCCCGCCGGGGCTACGTGGTCTTCGCCATGGATATGTACGATCACGGCCATTCCGCTTTCGACAAGACCCAGTACGGCGGAACGGACTTCTTCTCCCTGTGGAGCAAGTTCTGGATCAACAGCCAGTATGACGCGGTCCAGTACGCCTACGATCAGCCCTTCGTGCTCAAGGACGAGGCGGGCAACGGCATCATCGGCGTCACGGGCCACTCCATGGGCGGTTTCTCCAGCGCCCTGGCCGTCTATTTTGACGAGCAGAGCTATGCCGCGACCGGCGTCCGCAAGATCTACGCCTCGCTGACCGAAGGTGCCGACTTCTCCTACACCGGGTTCGTGGGCGTCAACGTCGAGGCGGCGGACCAGAACGGCGGCGGCCGCACCCTGGGCAAGGTGGCCGCTCAGTTCGACGAGTTCTTCTTCAATGCTCCGGACGACCCCGCCGGCACCGTGCGCAAGAAGAACTACGTGGGCACTCCGGAGGGCCAGACCTTCCTGCAGCAGGCCGCGCCTGAAGCAGGCACCTGGTACGATACCTCCGACGGCGGCCGCCGCATCATCTACCAGCCCTACGAGACCCATCCCTGGAACCACTTCTCCAAGGTCACCACGGCCAGCGCGGTGGAATTCTATACCGAAGCCTTCAAGGACTTCGATACCGGTGTCGCTCCCATCGCTTCCGGCAGCCAGATCTGGCAGTGGAAGGAGATCTTCGAGTGTGTCGCCCTGATGGGCTTCGTGCTCCTGATCGTGCCCGTGGCCGAGTTCGTGACGGATCTGCCCTTCTTCAGCAACGCCAGGACCGGTGCCCTGAGGAAGCTGCCCGCCGCCAAGGGGAACATGAAGGCGGTGCTGGCGGTCATCCTGGTGATCGCGATCCTGCTGCCCGGCCTGTTCTTCACGGCCCTGTATGACGGCGGCGAGCCCGGAAAGACCATCCTGTTCTGGTGCGCGATCGCCGTGGGCGCCGCCGGCCTGGTGCTGGGCATCCTGGGCCGCGGCAATAAGCGTTCCCTGATCGCCGGCATCATCGCCGCCGTGGCCGGTGCCGCGCTGGCGGTGGTCTGCAAGACGAGCCTGTATGCCGACAACGCCGTCTGGGTGGCGCCCGTGGTCAATTCCATCGCTTACTGGACCCTTGCCTGCGCCCTCATCGCCCTGCTCATCATGGCGGTGGTCTTTGTCCTCGCCAAGGGGAAGGACGGCGCCGAGCTGAAGGATTACGGCGTGGTGCTCAAGCCCATGGCCATCATTGCGGGCCTGTGCACCGCTCTTGTCACCGTGGCTGTGGCCTACTGTGTGCTGTTCCTGATGGACGCGCTCTTCAAGACGGACTTCCGTATCTGGACCTTCGCCTTCAAGACCTTTGACGCGAACATCATCCCGGCAGTGCTTAAGTATCTGCCCACCTTCATCCTGTTCTACCTGATCTCCACCGCCTCCATCACCATCAACGCCGGCACCAAGGACGGCGTCAAGGGCTATCTGCTGGCAATCTGCCTCAATGCGGGCGGCATCATCCTGTGGCTGCTCAGGCAGTACATCACCCTGTTCGCCACGGGCGTCGCGGCCCATCCCGGCTCCGCCCTGTCCGGCATCGTACTGGTGGCCATGGTGCCCACCCTGGCCATCGCGGCCTGCATCAGCCGCGCCCTGGCCAAGCGCACCGGGAACATCTGGACCGCCGCCTTCATCAACGGCATCCTGATGACCCTGATGACCGTCGCCAACACCACCGTCTATTTCAAATGATCTTCCCTGACCGCGCCGGGGCCTTTACAGGCCCCGGCAGATCAAAACCGTGCTTTATCCGACGGGGCCCGCGGGGCCCCGTTTTTTATTGCGGGATAAGGCGGCGCCGCTTACGCACACCCCGGATCCGGCTGGGATAATTGTTGCACAAACATTACAAAATGATTAAAAGTTTAATATAAACTTAATGGTCAAATGCAAAAAATCCGGCCTTCTTTCCTTTTAAAATGACACGATTTGTGATATAATCATGTTGTGGAAAGTTGGCTTTTTTGTGCTTCCACAGCGCCGGCCGGTTACAGGCAGATCACAGACGGAGGATATCATGGCAAGGGATAATCAGAACTTTGATCCGGTGAACAATGCCCATTATGACGAGAATCAGATCCAGGTCCTGGAGGGCCTGGAAGCGGTGCGCAAACGCCCGGGGATGTATATCGGCTCCACCGACGTGCGCGGCCTGCACCACTGTGTATATGAGATCGTGGACAATTCCGTGGACGAGGCCCTGGCGGGCTTCTGTACCGACGTGGTGGTGGAGATCCATCCCGACGGGTCCGTCTCGGTGGAGGACAACGGCCGCGGCTTCCCCGTGGGCGAGCATCCCAAGATGCACCGCCCGGCGGTGGAAGTGTGCCTGACGGTGCTGCACGCCGGCGGCAAGTTCGGCGGCGAGGGATACAATATCTCCGGCGGCCTTCACGGCGTGGGCGCCAGCGTGGTGAACGCCCTGTCGAAGCACCTGCGGGTGGAAGTGCGCCAGAACGGCAAAGTGTATGAGCAGGAATACACCCTGGGCAAGATCGATTACGACCTGCGCATCATCGGGGAGACGGACAAGACCGGTACCACCATCCGTTTCTGGCCCGACGTGCGCAGCGATGAGAACCCCGGCGGTGTTTTCGATCCGGGCATCACCTTCTCCTTCGACACTTTGAAGAACCGCTTGAGGGAGATGGCCTTCCTCAACAAGGGCATCCGCATCACGCTCCGGGACCTGCGGGGCGAGGAAAAGGTGGAGCGGGTGTTCCACTACGAGGGCGGCCTCAGGGAGTTCGTCAAATACCTCAACAAAAACAAAGAGACCCTCTTCCCGGAGCCCATCTACGTGGAAGGGGAAAAGAACGGCGTGCTGGTGGAGGCGGCCCTGCAGTACAACGACACCTACCAGGAAAACATCTACGCTTTCGCCAACAACGTGCTCACTCCGGAGGGCGGCACCCATCTGATGGGCTTCAACTCCTCCCTGACCCGCGCGATCAACGACTACGGCCGCAAATACAAGATCCTCCGGGAGGCGGACTCCAACTTGAAGGGCGAGGACACCCGGGAATCCCTGGCCGCGGTCATCAGCGTCAAGCTGCATGAGCCCCAGTTCGAGGGGCAGACCAAGTCCAAGCTGGGCAACAGCGAGGTGCGGCCCATCGTGGACAGCCTGGTGTATGACCGCCTGGAGCAGTTCCTGGAGGAAAATCCCCCTGTGGCCAGGGCCATCCTGGACAGGTGCCTGGGCGCGGCCCGGGCCAGGGAGGCGGCCCGCAAGGCCCGGGACCTGACAAGGCGCAAGACCGTGCTGGAGAGCGCCAGCCTGCCCGGCAAGCTGGCGGACTGCTCCGAGAGGGACCCCGCCAAGTGTGAGATCTTCATCGTGGAGGGCGACAGCGCCGGCGGCAGCGCCAAGACCGGGCGCGACAGGCACTATCAGGCGATCCTGCCCCTGCGCGGCAAGATCCTCAATGTGGAAAAGACCCGCCTGGACAAGATCCTCATCAACCAGGAGATCAAGAACATGATCACGGCCTTCGGCTGCGGCATCGGTGAGGACTTCAACCTGGACAAGCTGCGCTATCACCGGATCGTGTGCATGACCGATGCCGACGTGGACGGCGCCCACATCCGGATCCTGATGCTCACCTTCTTCTACCGCTACATGCCCGAGCTGATCCGGCAGGGCTACGTCTACAGCGCCATGCCGCCGCTGTACAAGGTCACCCTGGGCAAGAAGGAGAGCTACGTGTACGACGACGAGGCCCTCCAGAAGAAGCTGGACGAGCTGGGCAGGGAAAACAAGCCCGAGATCCAGCGCTACAAAGGCCTGGGCGAGATGAGCAGCGAGCAGCTCTGGCAGACCACCATGAACCCCGAGACCCGCACCATGAAGCAGTTCACCCTG
>CACZOZ010000239.1:0-4471 GCA_902782865.1 uncultured Eubacteriales bacterium | reverse complement strand
GAGAGCGACAGCCGCGGCCGGGATGAGGCTCAGGAGCACCGGCAGGACGGGGTAGACGTAATCCAGTCCCCGCCTCACGCTGGTCTTGGAAGCGATGTCCAGCCGGATGGGGGCGGAGCCGCTGATGTATTCCAGGACGCGCAGCATCAGCGTGTCGGAATCCGTGTTGGCTGTCAGCCAGCTGTCGGTGAACATGAGGGAATTGCCGATGAAAACGCTCCTGGACACGGTGCCCACGCTCCACAGCCGGAGGGACTGGGCCGCCAGGGCGAAGTAGCCTTCCTCATCGCCCGGCTGTTTCTCGGCGCTGTCCGGCGCGGATAACGTGTAATCCCGCACGTAGGCATGGCCGCTGATGATGACCGGCTGGCTCTGGATCAGGTCCGATCCGGTGACCTTCAGCGCTCTGGAACCGGGCATGATCAGCCGGGTCTTTCCCGCGGTGATGATGGGATCGGTGAGATCGGCGTCGCTGTAACGGGGCATCAGGTACGCCGGCAGGTCGGAATAATACGCGTCCCGCTGTTCCTCGTAGGCGATCACCATGCCGCGCATCGGGCTGATGCCGAATTCCGCCTGAAGAGCGCCGAAAAACGGAAGCTCCTGGCTGTCGAGGTAATCGGTGATGAACACCATGCCGTTCCCTTTTTTAAGGTAGTTCAGGATGGTCTCGTATTCCTTTTCCGTCAGATCATACTTTGGGCAGAGGATCATCAGGATATCCCCGTCGGCAGGGGCTCCGCTCTTAAGGTCGAGGGTCTCGACGGCGTAATTCCTGCTCTCGAGGAGCTCCTTCAATACGGATATGCTGTCGCCGTTCATTTCGTTATGCCCGGTGAGCAGTTTTACCGTGATGGGCTCGTCCTGTGTCACGTACAGGATGCCCTCGGCGAAGGGTTTGTCATAGTTGTATCCGGTGATCATATAGTACCCCGTCTCTGTGGAATACTCGTACACCGGGAAGTCCTCCTCGTGATATACCCTGGCCCTGCCGGTCGCCGCGCAGTAGAGCACCACGCAGTCGCTGCTCACGTTTTCATCGGTCAAAAGTCCTTCGAAACGGGTCAGCAGCATCGGGTCACGGGCCAGGCTCTCCTGAGACCAGGTGAAGCGTTTCGTCACGGCGCTGTAGCGCTCGAACAGGCTCACGATCGTCTGATCCGGGCTGCCGGCGGACACGATCACATAGGCGTGCACGTCCTCGTCAAGATCCCGCAGCACCTGGCTGGTGATCCGGCTCTGGGTGGTGGCGCCGTTGAAGGAATAGTCGATCCTCAGGGCCCGGTCCTTCTCAAAGGTGTCCGCAGCGACGCTGACGGTGATCAGCGCGATCAGGCACAGGATCAGTCTGGGCATGCCCCTGTGGCGTGACAGGAAGTTTTTGATCGCGGAAACGGCATTCTTCATGTCAGCGCCGCCTCCTTTTGATCAGCCGCTCGCACAGGAGCAGAATGGCGCAGATGAAGCACAGGGCGTAGATGATATTGGCCAGGCTCAGCTGCCCGAGGGTATAGGGTGTGAAACGCTGGTTCGGGCTGAGGAATGTCAGCACGCGGGCCAGCACCGTGCCGGAAGAGGCGGCTGCGACCACGTCGAACAGCCAGAAGGCCAGATTGATCCCCAGCCCCGCGACGCACGCGGTCAGCGGTGTCAGGCACAGGCAGGTGGCTGTCATGTCCAGCGCGATGAACATGAGCCCCATCAGGGTGAAGCCCAGATATCCCGTGAGCGTTTCCGGGAGATAAACTTTTCCGTACAGCGCGATCACGGCGGGGAAGATCCACGTGCACGCGGTCGTCAAAAGCAGCACTGTGGCGGCCGCCAGGTATTTGCCCAGGATCAGGCTCGACGCCGGCAGAGGCAGCGATCCCAGGAGGACATCGGTCCTGAGCTGGCGCTCCCCGGCCACAAGGCGCATCGTCAACAGCGGGCACAGCAGCATCCACAGGTAGCTCATGCTGCGCAGCAGTGCCATGCAGTTGCTCGAATGTTCCGCCATGTTGCCCGAATAGAAAAAGACAGCGCTCAGCGTCAGGAATATGCCCATGAACACATAGCCTGCGCTGGTGTAATAATATGTTTTAAGTTCTTTCTGCCATACCGCGAGCATCGGTCATTTTTCTCCGTTCAACGGCCTGGCCGCGTTGAGGAAAATGTCCTCCAGGGACGCTTTCTCCGGGTACAGGCGCAATATGGGCGCGTTCAGCGCGCCGAGAAGCCGGTTCAGCTCTTCCTCCGGGCCCCCGTCCGGGCCGCAGGTGAGCCGGAAAGTCTGGGACTTCATGTCGGCTCCGATCCTTTCGGCCTTCAGAACGGCGCTGAGGCTCAACAGTTTCTCCGTCAGGTCCCTTCCGGTATACGCGGCCCTGAGGATCATTACGGGGCTGAGGTCCTCGCGCAGCATCCGGTCCTCGATGATCCTGCCGTGATCCAGGATGATCACCCGTTCACATATCTGCTCCACCTCGTGCAGATGATGGGAGGAGAACACGATGGTCTGGCCCCGGCGGTTCTTCCTGAGCGTATCGGTCAGGTCAGCGGCCTGGAGCGGGTCCAGACCCACCGTGGGCTCATCCAGAAACATGATCTTCGGCCCGCCGCAGAAGGCCTGGGCCAGGCCGACCCGCTGCCGGTAACCCTTGGAAAGGGCCCTGATCACCACGTGCTTTACATCGTTCAGTCCCGTTATTCCGGCGGTCCTGGCCGTTTCCCGCGCGGCGGTGTTCTTATCCATCCCCTTGAGGCGGCAGATGGTCCTGAGATACTCGTCCACCGTCAGTTCCTCGTAAAGGGGACAGGTCTCCGGCAGGTAGCTGATGAGGGATTTGGCCCGGAGCGGCTCCGCCGCGAGGTCGATCCCGTCGATCGAGACGGTGCCCTGCGTTTTTTCCAGGCATCCGGCCAGGATGTTGAGCAGGGTGGTTTTCCCGGCGCCGTTGGCACCCAGGAGCCCGACGATCTGCCCGTCGGGCACATCAAAACTCAGGCCGTCCAGCGCCCTGAAGGCACCATACTCTTTTTTTAGGTCCCTGACGACGAGCATCCCACAGCCCCCTTTCAACCTATCATATTATACATCATGCGGGAAGGGAATGTGTGAACTTTCTGTAAATGCTGATCCCGTTCTCATTTGGCGCGGCGGTGCACGGTCTTTGGATGATCCCGTATCGATATATAAAAATGTGATATACCGATAAGTTTGTTTAATAAATGTTGACCCTGTACCGGAACGAACTTACAATACAAACGATATCCTGAAATCATAATGGGGAGGAATGGAAATGACTGCCTGGTGGATCGTTCTGGCACTGGTGGTATGTGCCATCGCCTACGTGTTCTACAACTACAAGAGGATCCGCGCGATGGGTGAGGGTACCGCGGATATGATGGAGATGGCTGCCATCATCCGCAGCGGCGCGGAGACCTTCATGAAGACCGAGTACCGCACCATCGTGATCGTGGTCGCCGCGGTGGCGCTCCTGTTCAGCCTGTTCGTGGAAGCGACCAGCGGCATCACCCTGGTCCTCGGCGCTCTGATGAGCAGCTTCGTGTGCATCCTGGGCATGCGTTCGGCGACCTACGCCAACGTTCGCACGGCCAATAAGGCCCGTGAGACCCTGTCCATCGGTGAGACGGTCAAAGTAGCCCTGTGCGGCGGCTCCATCAGCGGCCTGAGCGTTCAGGCCTGCGGGCTTCTGGGCCTGATCGCGATCCTGATGATCTGGGGCGGCGTCAAGCATGACGCGGTGGGCACCGGCATCCTGGGCGGCGCTCAGTGCAATCCCTACATCATGCGGATCACCACTTATTCTCTGGGATGCTCCCTGGTGGCCATGTTTAACCGTGTGGCCGGCGGCAACTACACCAAGGCCGCGGACATCTCCTCCGACATCCTGGCGAAGATCCGCCACGATATGCCCGAGGACGACAGCCGCGTGCCCAACGTGATCGCGGATTTCATCGGTGACAACGTCAACGACATCGCCGGCAACTGCTCCGACCTGCTGGAGAGCTTCGTGGCTACGGTCTCCGCGGCGATCATGATCGCCATCGCGCTGTATCACGGCAATATCGGCAATGCCGGTGCCGACGGCATGTTCAACGCCACCGTGACCTTCCCGATCCTGATGGCGGGCGGCGGCCTTCTGGGCTGCCTGGTGGGCCTCATCTACGCCGCGAAGAAAAAGATGTCCGACAATCCCTCCAGGGAACTCAACCTGGCAACCTGGATCTCCGCCGGTGTCACCCTGGTGATCGCCTTCGTACTGTCCTGGGTGATCTTCGGCAAAGAGCAGCTCTATTCCGATTTCGTGGCGGGCTGGGCGTCCCCGTGGATCTCCGCGGTGCTGGGCATCCTCAGCGGTATCGCCATCGGCTCCATCACCGAATACTACACTTCCACCGATTTCAAGCCCACCCGCAAGCTGGCGGAAATTGCAACGGAAGGCGAAGCCTTCGTGGTCACCAAGGG
>CACZOZ010000238.1:0-3686 GCA_902782865.1 uncultured Eubacteriales bacterium | reverse complement strand
TCGTCAGGAGTGACGCGGCTGCGGGCCTTGATGTACTCGATGATCTCGTCCGCTCTGCCGAAGGCCAGGCCCACATAGCTGTCCGCCGCGCCGTAGTACACGGCGATCCTGCCGGTGGCCGGATCCTGCAGGGTGGCGCAGGGGAACACCACATTGGGCACGAAGCCCCGTTCCTCATACCATTTTTCCGGCGTGAGGAGCCAGCTGTCGCAGCGGTACTTCACCCTGGACGGCTCATCGATATCCAGGATGGCGCCGCCGATGGAATAGACATACCCGTTGCAGGTGTTGGTCACGCCGTGGTAGAAGATCAGCCAGCCCTCATCCGTCTCGATCGGAGCGGCGCCGCCGCCGATCTTCAGGCTCTCCCACCAGCCGCTGCCCCGGCTCATCACGTGGCGGTGCCGTCCCCAGTAAATGAGGTCCCGGCTCTCGCTGACGAAGATGTCCCCAAAGGGGGTGTGGCCGCTGTCGCTGGGGCGGGACAGCATCATGAAATTGCCGTTGATCTTGCGGGGGAACAGGACCGCGTTGCGGTTGAAGGGCAGGAAGGGATTCTCCACACGGGTGAAGGTCTTGAAATCCGTGGTTTTGGCCATGCCGATGGCCGCGCCCCAGAAATCCTGGCACCAGATGATGTAGTAGGTGTCCTCCACCTTGACCAGACGGGGGTCATAGGCGTAGATGGGCATGAAGGGCTTCCCCTCCTCGTCGGTGAAGGGGATCCGGTCCTTCTCAAACTCCCAGTGGATCCCGTCGGCGCTGCGGCCCAGGTAGATGAAGGGCACGCCGTCGGTCTGCTCCGCGCGGAACACGCCGATGAAGGCGCCCTCATAGGGCATCACGGCGCTGTTGAAGATACGGGCGACGCCGGGGATCGGGTTCCGGTCGATGATGGGGTTGGCGTCGTAACGCCACAGGGGCGAGTTGGTATTGCCCTCCGGCCTTTCCTGCCAGGGGATATTGGGGAGATCAGGCGCGATGATGCGATGCTGGCTCATACTTTTTGATACATCCTTTCATGATGATGATCGGGATCCTTATCACTGCGGATCGGGGAGCTTGTCATAACCGCCGTAGGTGATCATGGCCTCGACGATCTCAGGATACCGGAAAGTGCCCGTCCGGCGGTCCAGGACGCCGAACAGCTCGCCGTTCCCTTTGAAAGCGCCGTTGTCCCACCACAGGCAGGGCATGTTCCTGGCGCTGGCGGCGGCGGTGTAGAAGGCGGTGAAATCCACCCTGGACTTCAGGTTGCCCTTGTCCCGGGCGCCGAATTCACCGATCACCACCGGGATGCCGTTGACGATGTACCGGCCGTAGAGCAGGTTCATGAAGGACACGATCTCCTGCAGCTGGGCCTGGTAGTTGAGGTTGAACTCCTTGGTGCCTCCGTCCTGCAGGGCGAAGGGATAGGGCGTGTAGGCGTGGACCGACACGATGATGCGGTTGTCGGCGCTGTCCTCGGGCAGGCGGAAGAAGTCATTGAGCGCCCCGTCCGGCGCGGCGTCGTACCCGGGCACCATCAGATACCGGGAAGCGTTGTTCCCCCCGGAGGCGCGCACCGTGTCCACGAACAGCTGATTGAGTTTGTTGAGGCACTCCGCGGCGTCCACACAGTCCGGGATAGTCTTGTTGAACACCCACTCATACCCGGTGCCGATGAGGCGGGGCTCGTTCATGGACTCGAAGATCAGGTGCTCGTCACAGTCCCGGAAGCGCTCCGCCAGCTGGGACCAGACGGAAGAGATATACCGGGCGGAGCTCTCGTACCGGTCGGAGGAGGGATAAAACTCGTACTCGTCGTGATGGATGTTGAGGATCACGTAAAACCCCCGCTCCAGCGCCCAGCCGACCACTTCCTGTACCCGGTCCAGCCAGCGGCCGGAGATCGTGAAGCCGTCCCCCGAGACATGGTCGCTCCAGGACACCGGGACGCGCACGCAGCCGTAGCCGGCCTCCTTCAGGGCATCGAACATCTTCTCGTTGGTCATGACGCCGCACCAGTAGGTCTCCAGGTCCATCTCCCGGTCCCCGCGCAGGTTCTTCCCGATGGCGTCGAAGGTGTTGCCCAGGTTCCAGCCCACGCCCATGGCCTTGAGGAACGCCATGGCCTCGTTGTCCGGCACCGGCCGACGGGCGGTGTTGAGCTGGGGCACCTCCACAGTCTCCTCCGCGAAGCACCCGGCCAAAGCCATGACCAGAGCGCAAAGAAGCGCGATAAACGTGATATTTTTCCTCATCCAGTCCTCTCCCCTTTCCGAAACGATGACCTTATTCATCCCCGCGCAGCACGTTCTCCACCAGCCGGAACGCGTCCTTGACCCCGAGCTTCTCGTCCAGCAGCCCGCCGTAGGGGCTGTTGAGGCTGTACGTGTAGCTGCCCTTGGGGGCGGTGGGATCGTCCGTCAGGGCCCAGATCGCCACGCAGTTGAGGGGATTGCCCTCCGGCGTGTTGAGATCGGTGAACACCCTGAACAGGTCGGCGTAGTACTCCGCGTGCCTCGCGGCCTGCTCTTTCTCAAAATTGCGCACCGCCATCTCCGTGATCTGCACCTTGAGGCCCTTTTCATGATAGCCCAGGATCGCGCTGCGGATCATGTCAAGATACCCGTCCTCCAGGCAGCCCTGCTGGGTGCCGTAGCCGCCGATGTATCCCTGCATGCCCACGCCGTCCATCAGCTTCCTGAAACCGCCGTTCCCGTCCGGCGCGAAGGTATTGACGCTGTCCGCCAGGGCCAGGATCGCCGCGGCCTTATCCCCGAAGAAGGCGTTGTAGTCGTTGTAATACAGGTCGATATCGGCGCCCAAATGCTCCACGGTGTCCCGCGCGTACAGGAAGGCCAGGGCCACGTAATCGTCCCCCATGTACTTCTGGAACAGATTGTCCGCGCCGCTGCGCTTGAGGCGCAGGTGCCGCGCGTCCCCGGGAGCGTACTCCCCGGCGCTGTCCGCCACCGCCTCATTGACCACGTCCCAGCAGTACACGGTGCCCGGGAACTTCTCCTCGAAGTGGGTGATGACCTCGTGGATATAGTACTCGGTGCGCTTCCGGACGGTCTCCTGATCCGCGTAGGGCTGCTTCGGGTCATAACCCTCATGGAAGTACCAGTCGCACATATACGCGTCCCACACCAGGGTGTGCCCGCGCACGGCGAGGCCGTTATTGCGCGCCCAGCCCACCATGGCGTCCGCCATGGCGTAATTCATCACGGGCATGCCGTCCGCGGCGCCGCGGGACGCCCTCTCATCCAGCAGCGTATAGGCCTTCATCTCGTTGGTCATGGTGACGCTGTTGAAATGGGCCTTGAGGATGTCCAGATACTTCTGGTCCCTCATCTGATTGAAGCTCAGGCAGCTGCCCAGCCTGAACCCGTGGCGGGCGGCGAGGGCGCAGAGGCCTTCCGGATCGTTTTCCGCGTGTCCGGAAACACACATGAGCAGGATCAGGGGCAGCAGCAGCGCGATGATCTTTTTCATAAAAACCTCCTGTCGGGGCCGGATCTGCCATCACCATTATAGCACAGGGCCGGATGAACGGATACCGGAAAACCCGAAGGCCCTCAAAAAAACCGCCGCGCCAGGGGCGCGGCGGCGTAAAAGGGTCAAAGCTTATTTGTTGAAGGCATCCAGCAGGGTCTGCCACACGGGCAGCTTGGCCTCGAGCAGTTCAGCGGGAGTGCTGC
>CACZOZ010000237.1:0-2489 GCA_902782865.1 uncultured Eubacteriales bacterium | reverse complement strand
TAGGTGTCGGCCCGGGTGATCTTAACGGTGATCATCTCCCCCGGCTGAGCGCTGCCCCGGGCGATGATCCAGCCGTCCGCGTCCGGGGCCTCCCAGGCGCTGCGGCAGAAGAGCCGGTCCCCGGTCTTTCGGCAGACCAGCACCTGCTCCCGCGTGCCGACGCGCCCTTCGTTCCGCTTGAGGGAGATGCCGGCCTGGAGGGTCATGAGGGTGTCCAGGCGGCGCTGCTTCACGTCATCGGGCACCTGATCGGGCATGGCCGCCGCCGCGGTGTTCTCCTCGGGGGAATAGGCGAAAGCGCCCAGCCGGTCGAACTGTACCCGCGAGATGAAGGCGCACAGGGCGTCAAAATCCTCTTCGGTCTCCCCCGGGAACCCCACGATCATCGTAGTGCGCAGGCAGAAGCCCTTTTCCCGGGCGTAAGACAGGGTGTCCTCGATCCTGGCGATATCGCCCCGCCGGTTCATGGCCCTGAGCAGGGACGGCACGCTGTGCTGCAGGGGGATGTCCACGTACCGGCACATTTTTTTGACGGACGCCATGGCGTCGATCAGTTCCTTATCCACGTCGTCCGGGTACAGGTAGAGCACCCGGAGCCAATCGATGCCGTCGATCTCCCCGGCTTTTTGAAGGAGCTCGGGAAGGCCGCGCGCGATCCCCCGGTCCCGGCCGTAGCGGCTGGTGTCCTGGGCGATGAGGATCTGCTCCCGCGCCCCGCCCGAGGCCAGGGACCGCATCTCGGAGAGCACGCTGTCCATGGGGATGGACCGGTAGCCTCCGCGGATCAGGGGGATGGCACAATAGGTGCAGCGGTTGTCGCAGCCCTCGGCGATGCGCACGTAGGCGGTGTAGCCGGGGGTGAGCAGCACCCGGCCGCACTCGAAAGCTTCGCCGGTGCGCGCCGTGGCGAAGGGCCTTTTGCCCTCCACAGTCTCGGTGAACAGGCGCGGGAAGTTTTTATACTGCTCCACGCCGATGATCCCGTCGATCTCCGGGATATCCTGGAGCAGATCTTTGCCGTAGCGCTGGGCCAGGCACCCGGTGACCAGGACGTATTTGACCCCCTTTTCCTTGAGCTTCACGGCGGAAAAGATGGCGTCGATGGACTCTTCCTTGGCCGGGTCGATGAACCCGCAGGTGTTGACGATCACGGCTTCGGCGTGCTGAGCGTCGGTGATCTCGTGCCCCATTTCCCGGAGCATGAAGAGCATCCGTTCACTGTCCACTTGGTTCTTGGCGCAGCCCAGGGCAGTCATGCTTACTTTCATCGGAACCTCCTACAGCCCGGCGTCCTGTTTGAGCTTTTCCAGGACCTCGCCGAAATAAAGGGCCTTTTCGTCTTTGGTGAGCTTCATCCGCTCCGCGAGCAGATCCACGATCTTGATGGGCCGGCGGCGGGCGTAATACTTGACGGCGTCCACGTTCTGCCGCCATTCCTTTTCGGTGAGATAGGGCCAGCGCTGGTACTGCCGGGGGATCAGGCCGCCCACGACCTCCTCCCACGGGGCGAAACGCTCCTGCACCCGGCTCCAGCGGAAGCAGTCCCACAGCATCTCCGCAAAGCGCTTCAGGAACCGGTCCCGCATCTCCGGCACCTTCAGGAGGGCGTTGAGGGGCTCGTGCCGGAAGGCCTGGATCTTGGCTTTCACGTCCTTGATGTAGTTGGAGAGGGGCCCTTCCTGCAGGCCCAGGAAGCCCGCCTCCACGTCAAAGAGCAGGTAGCGCCACTTGCCGCCGGGCACGCGGTAGACCCGCACGTTGGTGATGTCCGTGTTGCCGATGATGATCTCGAAGGCCGCGTGGGTGAACAGGCTGTCCACGTCCAGGGCGTCCGTGACCTGTTTGAGCAGGGCCGGGTCGTTGAGGTCCTTCGTTTTGCACAGGTCGCACAGGGCGAGCCAGTCGGCGTTGGAGCCGTTCTGCACCCAGGAGTCCGAGCCGGTGCGGGCCAGGATGTCGATATCATCGACGGCGTCCTCCGGCACGCCCTCATAGGCGCCGATGAAGTATTTGTTGATCTTCTCCCGCAGGTTGTAGTGCCCCCAGTAGCGGCCGTTGATGTACACCTGGATGGCCACCGCATCCTGGTAGAGGATGCACTGCCCCTCGGCCATGGAGGAGATCACCGGGTCCCTCAGGCGGGTGGAAAAGGCGTCGGAATTGGCGGACCGGAGCAGAAGGGAGTGGTACTGCCCGTAGTTCCTCAAAGGGAAGGGATCGAAGGCGAAGGTGTCCGCGCCGAACACGCCCCGGGCGTACAGGGCGATGCTCTTCTGGGCGTTCTGCCGGGCGGAGTGCCCCGCCGCGGTGAAGGAGCCCATCTGGCTGATGAGGCGTTCCCCGTCCGCGTCGAAATACTCGATGTGCACGGGATACTCCCATTCCTTCTCGTAATTGGGATAGGAGGAGGAATTGCCCCGCACCAGGGCGCCGGTGTTCTTGTTGAAGAGGTATTTATCGTCCGAGATCAGGCACACCGCGGGCACGGG
>CACZOZ010000236.1:0-5150 GCA_902782865.1 uncultured Eubacteriales bacterium | reverse complement strand
GAAAACGAAAAAGTCACTGCCGCGGGAGCGGCGGTGACCATCCCGTTCCGGATCGGCGGCCGGGATGCACGGGAGACGACCCGGGCATCTGTCCTGATACTCGACAACGAATACACACCGGGCAGCGCAGACAGAGCGGGCATCATCTGGTACGGCGCTCTGGACATCGCGGCAGGCACCGGCGGTTCCTTCCTTTTGCCCGAAGACTGCGCTTTGGACGACTGGGGAACGGATTACCGTGTTTATATCCTTGCGGAAAATATCAACGGGGCTTTTGAAACGGATCACGCGAGCATTCCCGTTCCGGTGGATGCTCCCGAGCGCTGAATGTTTCCGGATCGGCTTCATCATTGCGTCAGGCCCGCGAAGGCCTGCCGGAAGCTTTTTTCTTTGCGCGGAGGACGGGGATCAGGCGGGAGGGGTGTCCCTGACCTGATCGGCTTGCATGCCCTCGATGAAGGCGTTGCTTTTCGCCGTCAGTTGGGACCAGGCGGGCTTAAAACCGCTGCGCAGCGCGTTTTTCACGGACCGCACGTTGGACCAGGCGGCGCAGTAGAAGGGCACCTTCTCCCTGGCGATGACTTCCCTGGCCAGGCGGTTGGTGAGGGCGGAGGCGATCCCTCTTTTCCGGTACTCAGGCAGCACGTCGATCCCGATCTGCCACATGGTGTTACAGTCCGCGGAGCATCCGGCGAAGCCCACCAGCCGGCCGCCGTCGTAGGCGCCGACTCCCAGCACGTCCAGATGCTTCCGGTCCTCGCACAGGGCGTTCTTCCACTGGGGAAGGTACAGGCCCACAAAATCCTCGGGATAAAGCAGCCTCGTTTCAAGAGGGCATCTAAGGTCAGCCCCGTAGATCAGATCCACGTCCGGGAGGAAGTACTCCGCCATGAAGCACACCCGGGCGTCCGCTTTTTCAAGCGCCCGGTTGATCAGATAGATCATCGGGGTCTCAAAGCAGGCGGAAGGGCTCGGCGCCCGGTCGATGATCCGCCCGATATCGTTTTTAAGATCCGCCCGGCAGCTGGCCACCACGTTGGACCCGTAGGAAATAAGATCCAGGATATGGGGCAGCTTGAGGTACTTTCTGGCTTCCTGGGAGGGGATGGACTCGGTCACCACGTTGGTGTTTTTCAAAAAGTCATCCGGCCGGCAGGCGCTGTCGGCGGCGGACTGGGCAAGGGCTGTTTTCAGGATGAATGCCTGATCCATCATATCTCACGCTCCGTTTCGGTCGTTTCACCGGCCCAAAGGCCGGCAGGGTGATCATATCACGGCCGCGGCCCTGTTTCCGTACGAAAACACGCTCCGCCTGAGGCGGAGCGCGTCAGGATGCCGTGTTTGATCATACAGAGCCTTACGGTCTGGAGAACCGCAGCACGTTCCAGCTCAGGGCGGGGATCATCACCTCGGCCCTGCCGCCGTCCACTTCGCCGCCGGGGCCAGCTGTGGGGGATACCGTGAAGGGCTCCTCTTCGGTGTTGACCGCTTTCACGTCATCGTGGTGCAGCAGGATGTGTTCCTTGAGCGTCAGGTCCCCGAAGGCTCTCAGGTCGATGCCGAGGCTCACGTTTTCCTTCAGGTCCCTGTTCACCAGGAACACGGTCACGTCCCCGTCGTCCGCCAGGGACGCCGCGGCGTCGATCACCGGCACGTCATCATAGTCCCTGCAGGCGTATTTGGGCGTGTCCACCACGGCCCTGAGCGCTGTGCCCCGGCCGTAGCGGCTCATGTGCATGAAGGGATAGTAGATCGTCTGGGCCCAGCAGCCCCCGCCGTTGCGCGTCATGATCGGCGCGATCACGTTCACCAGCTGTGCCAGGCAGGCGATCCTGACCCGGTCGGCGTTGCGCATCAGGGTCATGAGCATGGACCCGGTCAGCAGCGCGTCCTCGAAATTATAGATATCCTCCAGCAGCGGCAGGGCGGGGCCCCATTTTTCCCTCTTCCAGATCTCCTTGTCCTGCTCGTGGGAATGGTACCACACGTTCCATTCGTCAAAGCTCAGATCGATCTGTTTCCTGCTGTGCTTCTTCGCCTTCACCGCGTCGCAAACGGCCACTACCGCCCGGATGAACTCGTCCATATTCATGCTGCGGGCCAGGAAGCCCGGCGTGTCGTGGGTCGGGTTTCCGTAATACCGGTGCAGGGAGATATAGTCCACGGTGTCGTAGCACTCGTTGAGCACCGTCCATTCCCATTCCCCGAAGGTGGGCATCTCGGATGAGGAGGATCCGCAGGCCACCAGTTCGATGGAGGGATCCACCCATTTCATCACCTTGCCGGCCTCATTGGCCGTCCGGCCGTATTCCAGGGCGGTCTTGTGGCCGATCTGCCAGGGCCCGTCCATCTCGTTGCCCAGGCACCACAGCTTGATCCCCAGAGGATCTTTGCGCCCGTTCCTGATGCGCAGGTCGCTCAGGCGGCTCCCGCCGGGATGGTTGGCGTACTCCACGATGTCCCTGGCGTTCTCCGGCCCCCGGGTGCCCAGGTTGATGGCGTACATCACCTCGCTGCCCGCTTTTTTGGCCCAGTCCGTGAACTCATGCAGGCCCACACGGTTGCTTTCCGTGGTGAACCAGGCCAGGTCCAGCCGTTTCGGCCGATCCTCCGCCGGGCCCACGCTGTCCTCCCAGTTGAAGCCGGACACGCAATTGCCGCCGGGGTAGCGCACCACCGGGACACCGAGCTCGCGCACCTTCTGCATCACGTCGGTCCTGAAGCCCTGCTCATCCGCCAGCGGATGCCCCGGTTCATAGATCCCGCCGTATACCGCCCGGCCCAGGTGCTCGATGAAGCTGCCGTAGATCCGCGGATCGATCCGGCCGATGATGTAATCCCTGTCCAGGATCATGGACGCTTTTTTCATGAGTGTTCCTCCTTCGAACGCCTCAGCCCTTGACGCTGCCTGCTGTCAGGCCGGTGATAAAGGTCTTCTGGGCGCACAGATAAATGATCACGATGGGTACCACAGCCATCACAGCGCCCGGCATCAGCACGTCATACGCGTTCCCGTAGGGCGTGATCGTGGTGCCCATGCCGATGGGAATGGTGAATTTCTTTTCATCCTGCATGATGATCAGCGGCCAGAGCAGGTTGTTCCAGCTGTTCATGCAGCTCAGGATGGTCATGGCGCCGAAGGCGGGGATCAGGATCGGTACCATGATCCGCCAGAAAATGCCGTAATCCGTGCAGCCGTCGATCCTGCCCGCTTCCATCAGTTCCCGGGGGATGCCCAGACAGTACTGCCTGAAGAAAAAGATCATGAAGGGCGGTACCAGATAGGGGACGACAGCGCCGAAATAGGAGTTCATCAGCTTCATCCCGATCATCAGCTGATACATGGGCAGCAGCAGGATCTCGAATGGCAGCATCATCACGATCAGCACCAGGGAAAAGATAAGGTTCTTCCCTTTGAACTCATACATGGCCAGGCCGTATCCCACCAGTGAACTGAAAAACAGGCCGATACCGGTCTGCATCACCATGATGATCGCGCTGGACTTGTACCAGTGCCAGTATACACCATCCCGGTAAGTATTTAAAGCCGTATAGTTGTTGAATGATGAGATCCCGGGGTCGAACCTGAGCGTCAGGCCGTAGCGCATCATCTCGGTGCCGGGCTTCAGGGAACTCATAAACATGAAAGCGAAGGGCACCATCGCGAATATGGCCACCAGGATCATCAGGCCTGTCGCCAGTACGCTGAGCACGATCCGCTTTTTTCCTTCGATCTTATTGGAAGCCATGTCAATCCTCCTTCTTGAAGAACCCCATCAGGATGAGCTGGATGAGGTTCACCACGATCACCAGGGCCAGCAGCGTCAGGCCCACGGCGGAGGCAAGGCCGAAATTGTTTTTCTTGAATCCCACCATATACATGTAACCCACGATGGTACGTCCCACACCGCCGGCATTGTTCTGCTGCCAGAGGGCGACGGATTCGGTGAACATGCTGAAGCCGCCCAGCACAGTGATGGTAATGACGTAGATCAGCACCGGTTTGATGCCCGGCAGGGTCACATGGATGAATTTCTGGATGGCGTTCGCACCGTCGATCTGGGCGGCTTCGTAATAATCCGTCGGGATGGCCTGCAGCCCTGACAGATAATACACGATATTGACGCCGTTCCAGCGCCACAGCGTCAGCAGGATCAACACGAAGTTGCCGGATCCCGCGTAACTCAGCCATTTGATGGGGTTCTGCCCCAGAGCGATCATCACGCGGTTCATCGTTGCGGTCTCCAGCGTGCCGAAGGCCAGGCGGAACACGATGCCGGCCACGATGATCGAGGTCAGGGAAGGGATGAAAAACAGGGACTTGAAAAAACTGCTGCCTTTGACCAGGCCGGAATGCAGGATGCTGGCGATCAAAAGCGGAAAGATCGTCAGCACGATCAGGTCCCAGAAAGCGTAGCGCCCGGAGGTCTGCAGCGCCAGGCGGAAGTCGCGGGTGTCCAGCTTCATATAGTTTTTGAGGCCGATGAACTCCCGGTGATTGGGCCCGTCGATCTTCTGGAAGCTCATGATCACCGTCATGATCAGCGGATACAGATAGACCACCGCGAAAAAGAGGATGAACGGCGCGACGAGCACATACGGGACGAACCGGGGATCATTCAGGAAATTTCTCCTGTGCTTCAGAGGCGGTCGTTTCACGGATGCGTTTTGCATTTTCCTCGTTCTCCATTCTGCATTGATCGGGAGTGGTGCCGGGCACTGCGGCGCGCGATCCCGCGTTGGGAGGGCAGGGCGAAAAATGCGGTCTTCGTACGTAAAGCCGGAGAGGCTTGCGCCCCTCCGGCTGTTTGACTGTTTCAGATCACTCGATGGCGCTGCGCAGCTCTTCGGCGCAGTCCTTGACGATCTGCTCCGGATCATCCAGCAGCTCCACCAGCCGGTAAGCCATCTGGGTCTTCACGATATCCGAAGCGGTGGGGAAGAACTCGGAAATGCAGGTGTCGGGGATGTCGTCAAGCACTCCGGACAGCACGGCGAAGATATCCTGATCGTAGTAATCGAAGAACGCGTTGGGCTCTTTCATCTCCTCGGACCCGTAGACGTCCTTCAGGATCGGGTCGAAGCCGCAGATCTTCCAGGTGGTGACGCAGCCGTCGAAGGACAGGCAGGCATAGGCCAGGAATTCCTTG
>CACZOZ010000235.1:0-8495 GCA_902782865.1 uncultured Eubacteriales bacterium | reverse complement strand
TGTAGCCGCCGGCGATCACATAGATACCGGTGAGGATCGCCATCACGATGACGCAGATGGAGTAGTCGATGTGGAAGGCCATCTCGAACAGGCGGCTCAGGCCGTTGTAGAGGGAGGCGGTGTAGGGGATCATGAAGATGAAGATGATGATGGACGCGGCAATCTTCAGCTTGGGAGCGTCGAACCGCTTGCCGAAGAACTCAGGCATCGTGGCGCTGGACAGGTGCTGGGTCATGATGCGGGTGCGCCGGCCCAGGATGATCCATGCCAGAAGGGATCCGATCAGGGCGTTCCCGATGCCGGCCCAGGTGGCGGCGATACCGTACTTCCAGCCGAACTGCCCGGCATAGCCCACGAATACCACGGCGGAGAAATAGGATGTGCCGTAGGCGAAAGCCGTCAGCCAGGGGCCGACGCTGCGGCCGCCCAGGACGAATCCGTCCACATTCGTGGCGTGCTTTCTGCAGTACAGACCGATAGCGACCATGGAGCCGAAAAAGACGACCAGCATCAGGATCTTCAGTAACATAGTGTGCCTCCTTGCTTCAATGCTTTAACGCACTGAAGTTTAACGCATAAAAGCGCTAAAGTCAAGAGGCTTTTGTGTATTTTTCCGGTATTCAGGGATGTTTGTGTTCTGTATACGAATAACCGGTACGTTCGTTCGACAACAGGCCGTTTGACGACCGGCGGCACCGCCGGAGCGCTGCAGGGACGGAGAGTGCCAGCCGCGGCCGGGACAACATGGCTCCTCCGGAAATAAAAAACCGGGCCTTGAAGCCCGGTGAAAAATGCGTCGGCATCCCATAACGGGAATGATGTGAGGGATAAAACCCGGCTCTGCCGCGGTCGGGATCCGCGCCGGATCACCGGCCGGAGGAGGTAACTTCCTCCAGTGTGATGCCCAGGCGTTTTTCCGCCTGACGCCGGTCCTTTTCCTTCATGGACAGGATCATCCTGCGGCCCGTGTCCCCGTCCTCGGTCTCCTTGACGCGCCCGTAGAGCTCCAGCTTCGATGCGGTCTGGAAACTGCTGTAGGGGATGAACACGCTGTAGTCCCTGTCGTCCTTCTGCAGCACGTCCAGGATCATGCGTTTAAGATCGTCGATCCCGTCCCCGTTCACGGCCGAGACCGCCACGGTGTTCTCGTTGACGGGCAGTTCGCCGGTCACCTTGTCCTTTTTGTTCAGCACCTCGATCCGGGGCTGGCTGACAGCGCCCAGCTCCCCGAGCACTTCAAGGACGGTCTGCCGGTGCTCCTGATAATGCTCGTCCGACGCGTCGTGGACCAGCACCAGCACATCCGCCAAGGCGGCCTCCTCCAGGGTGGAACGGAAGGCCTTGACCAGATCGTGGGGGAGCTTGTCGATGAAGCCGACCGTGTCCACGAGGATGAAGGGCGTTTCGGTATCGGTCACGGATTTGCTCACCGCGTCCAGGGTGGCGAACAGCTGATCCTTCACCAGCACGCCCGCGTTGCTCATGCGGTTCATCAGGGTGGATTTGCCGGTGTTGGTATAGCCCACCAGGGCCACGATGGGCGTTTCGTTCTTTTCCCGCTGCTTTCTCCGGGACGCCCGGCGGTTCTCCATCTGCTCCAGGCGGTCCTCCAGCGCTTTGAGCTGGCGGCGGATCACGCGGCGGTCCATTTCCAACTGTGTTTCGCCGGGGCCCCGGGTGCCGATGCCGCCGCCGAGCCTTGACAGCACCAGGCCCTGGCCGATCAGCTTGCCGGAGCGGTAACGGGCCTGAGCCGCCGCCACCTGCAGCTTGCCCTCCTCGCTCAGGGCCCGCTGGGCGAAAATGTCCAGGATCAGGGCCGTGCGGTCGATCACCTTGATGCCGATCCGGTCCTCCAGATTGCGTATCTGCTTGCCGCTCAGCTCGTCATCGAAGATCACCAGGTCGGCGTTCAGGATCTGGGCCTCCATGCGGATCTCGTCGGCTTTGCCCGGGCCCACGTAATAGGCGGTATCCTTCACGGCCTTGTTCTGCCAGATCTTTTTGACCACCTGAGCGCCGGAAGCTTCGGCGAGCGCCTTGAGCTCATCCAGGGGCTCGTCCCGGTCGATACTGACCAGGATGGCTTTCTCGGGGGCGTCGTCGTCATCGGGCAGGGCGGAGAGGCTCTTTCCCGCTTCGGTGATGCGCCTGAGCCACGGCTCGGCGTTGAGCATTTCGATGCTGTCATATCCCTCTTCGTTCAGATCGGTCCCCTCGCCCGTAAAGAAGGCGGCGTGGACTTTCGTCTGCCGGCCGTCGGCGGTCACGCCCACGGCGCAGATGGAGTCCATGAGCAGGTTGCGCATCATGGATAGGTCCGCGTCGGACAATGTGGGGTCGCCGCCGGGATGGGAGTGGACGCAGCGGATGCCGTTCAGCCCGCCGGAGGCCCGCCGCTTCTGACTGGCTGTGCCGCTGACATGATCCGCGGTGCCGATCTTGACGTCCAGCACCTCGCCGTCCCGGCTGATATAGACACCGATCTCCCGGTTGAGGGCCGCGGTGTGGGCGCAGATCGCCCCGATCATCTCCGCGGAGCAGTATTCGCCCGGCTGGGGGGCCATGTCGAAAAGGCCCTGGATATCCTCCAATGCCGTTCTGCGGACCCCCGCCGTGTTTCCGGTGATCTTTCTTTCCTTCATGGATCCTCCGAGATCGATCGTTTACTGATAGAAGGTATTGCCGCCGATGAATTCCCTCAGGATGGAGAGCGGCGGCACTTCGGCCTCTGCGTCCTCCGGCGCTTCCAGGAAGTACTGCAGCAGGTTCTTGAGGCGCTGGGCCATCAGGTAATCCTTCTGGTCCGGCGTGACGGCCCTGAGCACGTCGAAGATGCGGCGCTTGAGGATGGGCAGCTCATAATGGAGCACGGAGTTGAAAACATAGTCCACCTTTTCCTGGTAGGGGAATATCCACTTCTCCTCGCCGTCCCGCACGCTGGGCCACATGTCCAGAGTGTCCATGAAGGGCGTGTTGCGGAAGCTGTGGTCCCTCACCAGCCGGCGCAGCAGACGCGCCTCGGTGGTGCGGATCCGGTTGTGATTGTCGATGTTGAGGCATGTCAGCTCGCTGATATAGATCCGGGTGAATACTTTCCCCGTGAGCCCCCGGAACAGGAGACTGTTCAGGGCGTGGATGCCCTCGAAGATCACGATGCGGTCCTTCGCGGGCGTCAGCAGGCGGCCGTTGTCATTCCTCAGGCCGGTCTTGAAATCATAATGGGGGATCACGGCGGGCTGCCCGTTCAGGAGCTGCGACACGTTTTTCCTGAGCCGGGGCAGGTCCAGGGCCTGGGGCGTCTCCAGGTCGGGCTTGCCGTCGGGCCCGAGAGGCACCTCGTTCTTCGGACGGTAGTAATCATCCAGGGAGATGATGACCGGGTCAAGGCCCAGCACCTTTAAGTGGATCCGGAGCCTGTTGGCGAAGGTGGTCTTGCCGCTGGAGGACGGGCCGGCGATGAACACGGCTTTGGAGCCCTTGTCACGGATGCCGTCGGCGATATCGGCGATGGATTTGTCGTGCAGGGCTTCGTTCACCCGGATCAGCTCGCGGAAACGGCCGCTCGTGATGGCGTCGTTGACATCGGCGGCGTTATTGAGGCCCATGATCTGGCACCAGCGGTTCGACTCGGCGAAGGCCGCCACGTTTTTCGGCCGGGAGACGTAGGGGGCCGGTACACGGGGCGCTTCTTTCGCCGGCAGCATCATGGCGATGCCGGGAGTCAGCAGGCGCAGGGCGAACACATCGGCGTAGCCGGTGGAGGGGGCCACGGGCCCATAGGAATACTCGATCAGATCATCGCACTGATACACTTTGAAGGACTGGTCCGGCTGAAAGGACAGGATGCGGGATCTTTCCTCTTCGTGATCCTCGTTGAACCAGCGGATGATCTTTTCTTTGCTCCAGATAAAGCGCTTAAAGGGAAGATCGTCCGCGATGATGCGGCGCATCTCCCCGTCGACCGCTTCCAGGTCTTTGCGCGTGATGCGGCGGTCCAGGAGCCTTAAAAAGATCCCGTGGCTGATGGAGTGCTCCACCCGGACGGTGGAGGCGGGGAACAGGCGGTGCATCGCCAGCAGCATCACGAACCGGAGCGTGCGCTCGTAGATCCGCCGGCCCACCTCGTCCCGGTAGGTGACGGGCGTGAGGCAGGCCCCGTCGGGCACCGGATCGATCCTTTCCAGGAGCTCCCCGCGGTCCAGGCAGGCATAGATCGTTTCGTCCGCCGCCGGGGCGGTGTGCTTCAGGAAGTCGTCCAGGGTGACGGGCGCGTCCAAAGTGTATTCCCGATCAAGATACCGTATCCGCATGGCTGTCCTCCGGTCTGGTGGCCGTCTGCCGCTTTTTGCGGGGGGCGTTTTTGCGCGCCTCCAGCTTGTTGCGCCATTGGAGCCTCTTGGTGTTCACATAGGGGAGGGACTGTTCGTCGGAGATCTTCGCCGTCTGGAAGATGCCCTTTTTGCCGTCCTCCATGACGGTCCTCTCCAGCGTCACGAAGATCAGCCCGTGGTCCTTGCAGCCGAACAGGCCCTTATACTGGGTGTCGCTCAGCTTGAGGTATTCCTCGAGCAGCTCGGTCTTTTTCCCGCACACGGGGCACTTGGGGCTCCGGGCGGCCTCTTTGGTCAGCATCACCGGCAGGGAGTAGCGGCGGCTCACCAGCAGGCGCTTTTCCTTTTCCCGCGGCACGTGCACGAGCTCCCTGGCGTGCACCGGGTATTTCAGCAGCTTGTCCCGGTCGAGCTTCCTCATGACCAGCGCCGTGTAATAGGCGTCGTTCTGGGCGTTGTGGAAGGGGCGGTCCTCTTCCGGCTCGATGCCGAGCTGGTCCAGCGCCGTATGCAGGGCCACCCGGTTTTTCGTCTGTTCGATGCTCTCGCCGTAGACGCACTGCAGGTCATAGGTGTTGCCGATGCCCGTTTCGCACTTGAAAAACTGCCGGTTCTGCTCCAGAACGGAGATGTCGTCCCCGCCCCAGGTGAACACGGCGAAATCATCCCCGCAGAATTTCAGGAAATCGGCGTACACGTCCGAGAAATCGTCCGCCTCGTTGACCTCGTCCTGCTCGATGCCGGTGATCTTGCGGATGCGCGGATGCAGCCGCCGGTAATACTTCGGGCAGATCAGCCGGTCGAAGGTATCCACGCACTGAAGGTCGTCATCGAGCTTGACGGCGCCGATCTGTATGACTTCGAACAGCAGCTTTTCCCCGATGTGCCGGTAAGCCGGGCTCTGATAGGACATGGGCTGGTTCCATTCCAGGTCTAAAATGATATGATTCATCGGATCCCTCTTTATCGTAATAGTGCATCGGCGGCGCTTTTTCCCGCCAGCGCGCCCGTGGCGAAGGCGATCTGCAGATTGAAGCCCCCGGTCAGGGCGTCCACGTCCAGGACTTCCCCGGCGAAATACAGGTTGGACACGAGCCTGGAACGCATGGTCCCCGGCTCCACTTCCTTCACGTCCACACCGCCCCGGGTGACGACGGCCTCGCTGAAGGGCCTCAGAGCGGCCGGGGTGAGCGTCAGGTCCTTGAGCCGATCAAGGAGCTTTCTCCTTTGGGAGGCGTCCAGGTCGATCACGCGGGCCGTGTCGGGGATGTTTTCAAGCGCGCAGACGACCGGTGCCATGGCTTTGGGCAGCAGGCTCTCCAGATAATGCCGCACGGTTTTTTTGCCGGAGAGGGCCGTTTCGCTCACGTATTTGCGCTCCAGCTGCTCCACGGAGAGGGCGGGCTTCATGTCCAGGTGCATCTGATACCCGGTCAAGACCTCACCGCTCAGGACGCTGCTCATCTCCAGGATCAAAGGCCCGGATACGCCGTAATGGGTGAAGAGCATCTCGCCCAGGGCGCTGCGGACCTTGCGGCCGTCCTTTTCAAGATCCAGCCGCACGTTCTTAAGGCTCAGGCCCTGCAGCCCAGCCGGCCAGGTCTCCGAAGTGGTCACGCCGGTCAGGCTCGGATACCGGGGCAGGAGATGGTGGCCGGCTTTCCCGGCGAAGACATAGCCGTCCCCGGTGGAACCGGTGGATGGATAGCTCAGACCGCCGGTGGCGATGATGACGGCGCCGGGCTCCGCGGTCTCACCGGACTCCAGCTCCAGGCCGCTCACGGCGCGGATGCCGCCGATATCCGAAAACCGGAGCGATCTGACCCCCTGACGGGTGATGATCCTCGCGCCGGCTCCCTCCGCCGCCCTTACAAGGGCCCGGGTGATATCGCTGGCCTTGTCGCTGACGGGGAAGGCCCTCTGCCCGCGCTCCACTTTGGTCCTGCAGCCGTTCTCCTCGATGAGGGCGATCATGTCCTCCGGGGACAGGCAGCTCAGAGCGCTGTAGAGGAACCGCGGATTGCGCATCACCTTGGACAGGAACTGCTGCGTGTCGCACAGATTGGTGAAATTGCAGCGCCCTTTCCCGGTGATGTAGAGTTTTTTCCCCACCTTCTCGTTTTTTTCGTAAAGACGGACGCTCGCGCCTTCCCGGGCCGCGAAGATGGCGGCTGCCAGCCCGGCGGCGCCCCCGCCGATCACAGCGATCTCAGGCATCATCGTGCTCCGTCACATGCCCGGGCAGCAGAGCGCCCAGGCTGGAGTTGTAGTCGTTCAGCCCGCCCAGGAACGTGTAGGTGACGTATCCTTCCTCCAGCAGCGCGCAGTCCGACCCCGCCGGGTGCTTTTCGATCTTGGCGTCCTGGGCGTCGTCCAGCCAGAGATAGTCAACGTGGAAGGGGTTGGTGCGCTTGACGTAGCGGTCGATGAAATAGGCGTCCGACAGGGGACAGATCCGGTGGCCCAGCCAGGTATCCGGATCCCCGGCCGGCGCGTTGATGTTCAGCACGCCGTAGCGCTTCAGGTCGGCTCCGGCGAGCTTCTCGGCCATGTCCAGGCCGATGCGGGCGGCCTCGCGCATCCCTTTCTCGTTCCCCCTGTGATGGAGGCTCAGGGCGATGGAAGGCAGGTGCATCATGGCCCCTTCCCGAGCCGCGGCCACCGTGCCCGAGTACATCACCGCCGTACCGGCGTTCTCTCCGTGATTGATCCCGGAGATGCAGAAGTCGAACCCGGTCCCGAACACCTGGGGAGCGACCCTGACGCAGTCGGCGGGCATCCCGTCCACGCGCACCACCCGGAGCCCCTCACGCTCCAGGACCGTATGGACCAGCAGAGGCTCAAAAAGCGTGATGCACTGCCCCTTGGCGCTGCACTGGGTGCTGGGCGCGCTCACATAGACCTGATGGCCGCGGCTGAGCGCCGCTTCGTACAGGACCCTGATGCCATCCGCGTTGAATCCGTCGTCATTTACGATCAGTATCTTCATCAAAACCTCCGTTCCCATGGCGGGACTATCTATTATACCTGTTTTTACCGTATCATTCAAGGACGGACTGCGCCGGGTCCGAAAAACCGCGGGATCCGACGGATCCTGCCCTGAAAAAGTTAATAACTTCCAAATACAAGAACGATCGGCACTGAAATTTAAAAAACATGCGGAAAATGGTTGACAAAACCCCTGTGGGATACTATAATGCACCCAGAGATGTCAGACGTCTGATGTCATATGCCTTGAGTCGGCAGTCAAAGAGGAGCGTTTGTGAAAGAGACACGCTTGGCACAATCGGTAGCGGAGGAGATTCGAAGCCTGATCATGCGTGACGGCCTCACCGCGGGGGACAAGCTTCCCACCGAGAACGACCTGATGTCGCTCTACGATGTGGGAAGATCCACCATCCGGGAGGCGATCAAGCAGCTCCAGGCGGAGAACATCGTCGAGATCCGGCGGGGCAGGGGAAGCTTCGTGGCGGACCGCACCGGCATCGGGAAGGACCCGCTGGGGCTCAGCTTCGAGGAGCAGTCCCGGGTCCTGAAGGAGCTGATGGAGGTCCGGCTGCTGCTGGAACCCGGCATCGCGGGAGAATCGGCCGTGCGTCGCACCGATGAGGATCTCAGATCCCTGCGTGGATCCGTCGCTTCGATGGCGGAGGCCGCCGCCTCCGGCGCTGATTATGAGCGTTTCGACTACGCCTTTCACGTGGCCATGGCCGAAAGCCTCCACAACAGCGTCTTAAGGCGGATGTATCCCGTCGTTTTCGAGGCGATCGCTCAGGGCTACCGGCGCACTGCCCATGTGCACGGCAGTGTCGAGGTGGCACTGGATTATCACCGGCGGATCCTCGCGGCGATCGAGAACGGTGACCCGCACGCTGCCTCCGAAACGACCCGGGCGCACATCCTTCAGGCGCTTAAGGACATCGATAAAAACAAAGAAGGAGACGAACAACAATGAAGAAACTGTCTGCTCTGCTTCTCGCGCTGGTCATGGTCCTGGGCGTAATGTCCTTCGCTTCCGCCGAGGATGTGACTATCAAGTTCTGGTTCTGGGCCGACAACGACGCTTATGCCCAGACCATGCAGGAAATGATCGCTGACTTCAACGCCACCAACGGCAAGGGCATCACCGTCGTGGGCGAGCAGTATCCCTGGGACGGCGGC
>CACZOZ010000234.1:0-5268 GCA_902782865.1 uncultured Eubacteriales bacterium | reverse complement strand
ACCTCGACGGTCTGCCCGTAAGAGACGCGGGGCCTCTGGTTGATGCAGGTGCCCTGGTTGGAACGGGCGAACTTGGTGAGCTTGTAGGAGTGCCTCTCGCCGAGCTCATCCTTGATGACCACTTCGGAAGCGTCCACATAGTCCACCACGCCCGCGTGCTTGCTCAGGATCACCACGCCGGAATCGTGGGCGGCCTTGTATTCCATGCCTGTGCCCACGATGGGGGCTTCGGGCACCAGCAGCGGCACCGCCTGGCGCTGCATGTTGGATCCCATCAGGGCGCGGTTGGCGTCGTCGTTCTCCAGGAAGGGGATCATGGCCGTGGCCACGGACACCATCTGCTTGGGGCTGACATCCAGGAAGTCCACCCGGGAGGCGTCCACCTCGATGATCTCGTCGCGCCAGCGCACGGTGACGCGGCTGTTCTTCAAACGGCCTTCCTCGTCCAGGGGCTCCTGCGCCATGCCGACCCGGTAGTTGTCTTCCTCGTCGGCGGTCATGTAGAAGATCTGGTCGGTGACCTTGCGGGTCTCCTTGTCGATATAGCGGTAGGGCGCCTCGATGAAGCCGTACTCGTTGATCCGGGCGTAGGTCGCCAGGGAGGCGATCAGGCCGATGTTGGGACCTTCAGGCGTCTCGATGGGGCAGATACGCGCGTAGTGGGAATAGTGCACGTCGCGCACTTCCATGCCGGCCCTGTCGCGGTTGAGGCCGCCGGGGCCCAGGGCGGAGATACGGCGCTTATGGGTCAGTTCCGCCAGGGGGTTGGGCTGGTCCATGAACTGGCTCAGCTGGGAGGAGCCGAAAAACTCCTTGATGGCGGCGGAAACGGGACGGGTGTTGATCAGTTCGGAAGGCTTGACATCGTTGGTGTCCTGGATGGCCATGCGCTCACGCACCACGCGCTCCAGGCGGCTCAGGCCGATGCGCATCTGGTTCTGCAGAAGCTCGCCCACGCTGCGCAGGCGGCGGTTGCCCAGATGGTCGATGTCGTCGATGGTGCCCAGCCCGTAGGGCAGGCCGATCAGATAGCTGATGGAGCCGACGATATCGTCCACGATGATGTGCTTGGGCACCAGGCGGGACGCGTTCTCACGCACCACGCGCTTGAGGTCTTCCTCGGGCACGTCCTTGATGACTTCCATCAGGGTGGGGTAATGCACCATCTCCAGGATGCCCGCCTCTTTGGGGTCAAAGGGCAGATAAACGGAAGCGTCCACGAAGTTGTTGCCCACCACGCGGATCACCTGATCCTCGCAGCGCACATCCACGCTGTTGATGCCGGCGTTCTGGATCTGCTCAGCCGTCTCGGGCGCGATGACGGAGCCCGCCTCGACGAGCACTTCGCCCGTCCGGGGGTCCACGATGTCCTGATCGGCGGTCTGCCCGGCGATCCTGGCCTTGACGGAAAGCTTCTTATTATATTTATAGCGGCCCACCCGCATCAGGTCATAGCGCTTGGGGTCAAAGAAGAGGCTGCGCAGAAGGTTGTTGGCGCCTTCCTCCGTGGGAGGCTCGCCGGGCTTCTGGCGCTTGTAGATCTCCAGCAGCGCGTCGGTGGTGTTCTCGGTCTCGTCCTGTTTTTCCAGGGTGGCGCGAAGCCGCTCCTCGTCGCCGAGAAGATCGTAGATGTCCTGTGTGGTGGAGTAACCGAAGGCACGAAGCAGTAAAGTGATGGGGAGTTTTCTCGCACGGTCGATGCGGACCCACAAAACATCGTTGGAGTCCGTCTCATATTCGAGCCAGGCACCGCGATTGGGGATCACCTGGGCGCTGTAGAGTTTTTTGCCGGCCTTGTCCCGCTGCTCATCGAAATAAGCGCCGGGAGAACGCACCAGCTGGGATACGATGACACGCTCGGCACCGTTGATCACGAAAGTGCCGTGCTCGGTCATCAGGGGGAAGTCCCCCATGAACACTTCGGACTCTTTGATCTCGCCGGTCTCACGGTTCATGAGCCTGACATACACCTTCAAAGGCGCGGCGTAGGTCAGGTCCCGTTCACGGCAGCGTTCCACGCTGTTTTTGGGCGTGGAGTCCAAACTGTAGTCAACAAACTCCAGGACCAGGTTCTCGCTGTAGTCGGTGATCGGGGAAACATCCGCCAGCGCTTCCTTCAGGTCTTCCTTCAGGAAACGCTCGTAGGAGTTCTTCTGGACCTCGATCAGGTTCGGCATGGCCAGGATCTCGTCGATGCGCGAGAAGCTCATTCTTTTTCTGAGCTTCCCCATTTGGACCTCGTGCACCATTATATCACCCCTTTACTGCGCCGATATTCTTCCGATGTGCCGGATCTTCCAAAAAAATGCAGAAAATCACGACATCGTTCCGATACCGATGCAATCATAAATGATATCATAACACAAAACGCCCGTCAAGCGTCTTTTGGGCGCGGCAGGCGTTTTTCATCCTGTTTTTTTCGATTTTTTTCATATAGGCTGCTTTTACGGTCCATCCCCGGCGTCAGGCGCGCTGTCCATGGCGATGTTCAGGCCTGTCAGGGCCTCCAGCGGATACCAGACGCCGTCCACCCGCAGCCTTCCGCCGTTCATTTTATCGGCTGTGCCCTCCGCATCCCTGACGATGCCCAGGGGCGCTCCGTCCTCATCCGCCGGCCCCATGGGCAGAAAATACTTTAGACGCACCCGAGGCGTTTCTCCCCTGTCCAGCAGGTCCGCCGTCAGCCGCAGCGCTTCATCCGTCCGCGCGCGTTCATCCTCCCCGGGGACCGGACACCTCACAAAGATCCTCTCCTTCTCGGAAAGCACGTCCCCGAAACCGGTCAGGGCCGCGAAGGGCATGAACTGCTTGGCCCGGGCGGCGCGGTCCATGGGTGGATGTACTTTGGACACGGGACGGCTCATATGCATGATCTCGTCATACTTCCCCATCGGGCTCCTCCTCCCCCGCCGCGTGCCCGCCGATCTGGGCGTTGCGCTGCCTGGCGGTCGCGCCGTCCATCAGGTCGAATCCCTTCATGACCGCGTTTTTACCGTATTTCTTCCGGATATCCAGGATGGCCCGCTGGGCTTTTTCCTCCCGTCGTATCTTTTCCTCATCTTTCTCAAGGCTTTCCTGATCCGTGAACATGTCCATCTGCCTCTGCGCGCTCCCGCCCCGGGGCCGCACATGTTCCACCGCCAGGTACATCCTCCTCACCGTCAGGGCCGGGACACCGATCCGGTCATACAGGCGCACGGCCGTATCACCGATCCGGCTGGCCGCGGAAGAAAACACCCGCGCGCCGCCCGCGTCCCGCACCGGTTCTGTGCCGTGGGCGGGCTTGGGCACCGTACGGCCGTAAAAATCCCGCTGGGTGGGCCCGGTCCAGGACCCGTCATCCACCTTTTCCCGGTCGAAACCGATCGTGAGCACGACGCTGTCCGTCTCCATATCCTTTTCGGCCATTTCCAGCGCCAGCCCCTCCGCCATTTCCCGGACGACGAGGCGGGCTTTGTCAGGATCATAAGGTTCCTGGAGGACCTGGCCGACGGTGAAGCTGCGGTCCGACGGCCGGTAAGCGTGGATATCCGCCATCGTGCACGGTTCGACGCCCCAGGCGTGATCGATCAGGAGCTCGGCGTCCACGCCGAATTCCCGGTACAGGCTCTCTTCATGATAAACGCTCCTCAGGGCGATGTCCCCCATGGTGGAGCAGCCCATTTTTTCCAGACGCGCGGCCATCCTGCGGCCGATCCGCCAGAAGTCCGTCAGCGGCCGGTGGTCCCAGAGGAGCTCCCGATAGCTTTGCTCCGTCAGCTCCACCACCGTAAAACCATCCGGGGCCGTCTGTTTCTTCGCCAGGATATCCATGGCCGCCTTGCACAGGAACAGGTTGGGGCCGATCCCCGCCGTGGCCGTGATCCCCGTCAGGTCATAGACCTCCCGCATCAGTTTTTTGACCGTATCCCGGGCCGAAAGACGGTACAAATGAAGATAGCGCGTCAGGTCCAGGAAGACTTCGTCGATGCTGTACACATGGATGTCCTCCGGGGCCAGGTATTTGAGATAGACCTTTTCATAGATCGACGCGCTCACGAGCATGTACTTTTTCATCCTGGGAGGCGCGATCACCAGATCCAGCTCCCGGCCGGTGCTCCACCTGACCTTTTCGGCCGTATCCAGGACCTCCCAGAGACGGCTGCGCCCGGACAGGCCGTACTTCTTCAGGGCCGGGGACACCGCCAGGCAGATCGTTTTGGGCGTGCGGCTCTCGTCCGCCACCACCAGGCAGGCCTTCAGCGGATCGAGCCCCCGGGATACGCATTCCACGGAGGCGTAAAAGGACTTCAGATCGATCGCGGCGTATGTGTGATCCAAGAAAGTGCTCCTTAACCGTCCAAAAAGCGGGCATCCGCTGCCAAAGAGGCGCACGGATGCCCGCTCGGGATCATTCAGGCTTTACCGTTCGGTCTTGTCCGATCAGTACATCCCGCCCATGCCGCCGGGGTTGGCGCCGGCAGGTTCGGGCTCCTTCTCGGGGATATCGGTGACCAGGGACTCGGTGGTCAGCACCATGGCGGCCACGGAGGCGGCGTTCTGCAGAGCGGAACGGGTCACCTTGGTGGGATCGATGATGCCGCGCTCGATCATGTCGGTGTATTCACCCTTGAGAGCGTCGAAGCCGTAACCGGTCTTGCGGGAGCGGCGGATGTTCTCGATGATCACGGAACCGTCGATACCGGCGTTCATCGCGATCTGGCGCATCGGCTCTTCCATGGCACGCAGCACGATCTGCACGCCGGTCCTGGCGTCGCCCTGATGCTTGGCCAGCTGAGCGTTCACCTTGGGCATGGCGTTGAGCAGAGCCACGCCGCCGCCGGGAACGATGCCTTCCTCAACGGCCGCGCGGGTCGCGGCGAGGGCATCCTCGATGCGCAGCTTGCGCTCTTTCATCTCCACCTCGGTGGCCGCGCCGACCTTGATCACAGCCACGCCGCCGGCCAGCTTGGCCAGGCGCTCCTGGAGCTTCTCACGGTCGTAGTCACTGGTGGTCTCCGCGATCTGAGCCTTGATCTGCGCCACGCGGGCTTCGATCTCGGCCTTGTCGCCGGCACCGTCGATGATGGTGGTGTTTTCCTTGTCCACCTTGACCTGATGGGCCTTGCCCAGCTGATCCAGGGTGGTCTCCTTCAGGTCGAGGCCCAGTTCTTCGCTGATGACCTGGCCGCCGGTCAGGATGGCGATGTCACGGAGCATCTCCTTGCGGCGGTCGCCGAAGCCGGGCGCCTTGACGGCGACGCAGGTGAAGGTGCCGCGCAGCTTGTT
>CACZOZ010000233.1:0-2302 GCA_902782865.1 uncultured Eubacteriales bacterium | reverse complement strand
TCCCCGCGGACAGGGAAACAGTCCGCGTGAAAGATGCCTCCAGCAAACAATAAATTTCACTTTTAATGAAATAAAAGGCATCTTGACTTATCACGAAGAAAAGGAGGACTGACCGATGCAGATGACGACCCCCATGCTCACCGCGCTCCGGGAACGGGCGGAGCGGACCTATACCGAAAACGGCGCGGTGACGCTGACCACGACCCGCTCCCGGTGCCTTGACCTGTTCGCCTCGATCGGCGCCCTCCGGGACGCGCCCGAGGGATCCATCACCGAGCGGTTCCACCGGGCCTGGTGCGAGGACCGGGACCTGGCGCTGCGCACCCTGTTCTACGCCCGCGACGTGCGGGGCGGCCTGGGTGAGCGGCGCGTGTTCCGGGTGCTGCTCCGACACCTTGCGCAGGACCATCCGGACTCTATCCGGAAGAACCTTGAGTTTATCCCCCTCATGGGCCGCTGGGACGACCTGCTGGCGCTGATGGATACGCCCTGCCGGCGCGCCGCGGTGGATATGATCCGCCGCCGGCTCCGGGAGGACCTTGAGAATGACGCCCATGGCCGGGGCATCTCCCTGATGGCCAAGTGGCTGCCGTCGGTGAACACCTCCGACGAAACTCAGGTGCTCGCGGGTCGGCGCCTGGCCCGGGATCTGGGGATGACCCAGCGGGAATACCGGCGGACCCTGTCGCGCCTGCGGGCCCGGCTGCGCATCGTGGAAAACAGCCTGCGTGAGCGGGATTACACCTTCGACTACGCGTCCCTTCCGTCCGCGGCCCTGTTCCGCTACCGCCGCGCGTTCCTGCGCAATGACCGGGAGCGGTACACCGCCTTCATGGACGACGTTTCCTCGGGCCGGGCGGAACTGCACACCGCGTCCCTTCTGCCCTCAGACCTTATCGACCGCGCCCTGCGCTTTTCCGGCACGCCGGAAGAGCGGCGGATCTTGGACGTCACCTGGGAGGCCCTGGAGGACTATACAGACGCGCGGAACGCGCTGTGCGTGGTAGATACCTCCGGCTCCATGTACTGGTACGGCCGTCCCCGGCCTGCCGCGGTGGCCCTGAGCCTGGGATTGTATTTCGCCCAGCGGAACCGGGGCGCCTTCCACGACTGCTTCATCACCTTTTCCACCCGCCCGCGCCTGATCACGGTCATGGGCGAGGATCTGGTGGACCGGGTCCGGTACTGCGAGAGCTTCTCCGAAGCGGGCAGCACCAACATTTCGGCCGTCTTCGACCTGGTGCTGGAAGCGGCGGTCTCCCGCCATCTGCCCCAGAGCGAGATGCCCGATACGCTGTACTTCATCACCGACATGGAATTCGACGCCTGCGCCGGCGGCGCGAACGTGACCAACTTCGAGCGGGCCCGGGCCCTCTACCGGTCCCACGGCTACCGGCTGCCCCGGGTGGTATTCTGGTGTGTCCAGTCCCGCCGGGAACAGCAGCCCGTCTCCAAGAACGAGCAGGGCGTGGCTCTGGTGAGCGGCTACACGCCGCGGCTGTTCGAAATGGTCCTCAGCGACCGGATGGATCCCTATCAGGTCATGACGGGCATCCTGAACAGCGATCGGTACGCAGCCATCCGCGCGTGACTTGCCTTTAAGCGCGAAACATGCTATGATGCCCCCACGCCATAAAAGAAGGGAGATGAGCGCATGGCGGGTTTTGTCCCCAGGGAAAAAATGAGCAAAAAGGCCCGAAGAGAGGCGGACCGCGAACGCAGGAAGACCTGGGCTTTCAGCCCCGTGACCCGTTTGAAGGAAAGCAAAAAGCGGTATGACCGCAAAAGAAAGGCCCATGACCGATATGACGGATACGGCATGGGCTCTTTTTTTTGCCCCAACGCGCCCCATCCGGGGCCTTTTGAGCTTGACGTGAGGCCCGACGGGCTTTTACAATAGCGGTATCTTGGAAAATGCGGCGCGAAAAATCCACCCGTCGAGGAGGGATCCCCATGCCATACAGCGAGCTGGTCAAGGACTTTGGGAAAGTCAGGGACCTGATGCGCGAGTTTTACCTGTACGGCTTCAAGAAGCGGAGCGAGTACACGTCCATGAGCGCCCGCACCTACGACGACGAGCGCCGGCGGCTGGAGAGCTGGCTGGGCGGATGCATGAGGTTCGAGCGCACGCCCGAGGGCAAGAACGTCTTTCTGTCCGTCAACACCCGCTCGGCGAAGGAAAACCCCCTGTACGCCGCGTGGAAAGCCAGGAGCTTCACCGACGGGGATATCACGCTGCACTTCATCCTGTTCGACATCCTGCCCGATCCCGGCACCGCCCTCACGCTCAGGGAGATCATGG
>CACZOZ010000232.1:0-5501 GCA_902782865.1 uncultured Eubacteriales bacterium | reverse complement strand
CCCTTTCTTTGTTGTCTCTGGTTTGCTTCTTAACCATATTTTTCCGGTTTTTAGTATTCTGGCGCTGTTGCTTGTGCAACAGCGCCTGTTCCCGGAGGATACCGGCGGGTCTTTGTTATCCCAGCTGCCCGTACCGCCTCAGGAGGGACTGCAGCGCCAGCTCGTCATACTGCCAGGCGGCGATCTTCCACACGCTGCCGGGCAGCAGGTCCAGGGCCTTGGGCGTCCACATGGACACGGCCACGAGCTCCGTCCCGTTTTCCGCCATGCGGCGCGCGGCGGCGATGGCTTTCTCCGCGTCCGGGTGCCTTCCCAGGAACACCACGGCTCTCTTCGGGTCCTCTTCCGGGGCCAGGCCGCCATAACGCCCGCCGAAATGATCGGCGAAAGCCTTCGCGGCGTTGAGCGGGATGTCATCGTTCACCAGCGCGTTGCGTCTTGCCAGGGTGCCGAAGAAGAGCGTGTCCGCGTCCAGCTTGGGCAGGGGCTTTCCCTCCGGCGCGCTCAAAAGAGTGATGGAGGCGTCCATGATGTCCTCCGCCTGTTTTTTCTGCTCCGGAGTGCCGAAGGCGCTCTCCCCGGCCTTTAAGGCGTACCGCTTTTTGTAAGATGTGACGCGCCGGAAGTGTTCCTCGATATTCTCCGCGCTGAAGGTGCCGTCCTGGACGCGGCGCGCCACATACATGGCCGCGTCCGCCGCCTGCTCGGGGGAATGGCACACCAGGGAGATGTCCACCCCCGCGTCCAGGGCGCGGCGCACACCGTCCGCGATGCCGAACAGGTCCATCACCGCCTTCATCTCCATGGCGTCGCTGATGATCAGGCCGCCAAATCCCATCTCCTCCCGCAGGAGGCCCGTCATCACTTTGCGGGATACGGTGGAGGGGACCCGGTCCGGCTCCAGGGCGGGGAACACCACGTGGGCGGACATGATGGAGGGGATCCCCGCCTTGATCGCGGCGGCAAAGGGCTTCAGTTCCACCTGCCGCATCTCCTCCATGGGCTTGTTCACGATGGGCAGGGCCAGGTGGCTGTCCACATCCGTGTCCCCGTGGCCGGGAAAATGCTTGCCGCAGGCGATCACCCCGGCGTCCCGAAGGCCCTCAAGATACCGGCAGCCGAATGCCGATACCTTATCGGGATCGGCGGCGAAGCAGCGGTTGCCGCACACGCTGTTGCCCCTGTTGGTGAAGCAGTCCAGCACCGGCGCCAGGTCGAAGTTGACGCCCGCGGTGCGCAGCTCGTCCCCCAGGATGCGGGCGATGCGGTAGGCGTTCTCCGGGTCGCCGGTGGCCCCGATGGCCATGGCGCTGGGGGTGGGGAAGGTGATGTGGGCAAGGCGGGACACGCTGCCGCACTCCTCGTCGATCATGATGAAGGGGTCAAAGCCCGTTTCTTCCCGGATGAGGACGGTGAGCTCCTCACACAGGGCCTTCAATTGCTCAAAGCTCTCCACGTTCCGCCTGAACAGGATCACATTGCCCAGTTTGTTCTCCCGGATCACCTTTTTGAGTTCTTCCGGCACGGTGAGGCCCTCGAAGCCCACGCCGATGCGCTGGCCGATGCGCAGTTTCAGTTCCGCTTCGTTCATATGACCGCTCCTTTATGTGGTGTCGGGTCCTGTTTTTTATCCGTCCCGGACAGTATACCATGTCCTGAGCGGCCGCACAAGTTCACCGGGATGTGAATATTTTTCCAGATCGATAATTAAATATCCGTCCCATTCAGATAATCATTGTCAAAGGATGGGAGACGTGGTATAATCCAGCCAACGAACTGCCTTGGAAGGGCAGACATATGCCGTTTTACGGCAAAAAGGAGGGAATTCTATGAAGAAATTCTCGGCACTGTTACTGGCTGTGATGATGCTGCTGTCCCTGTGCAGCTTCGCCGCGGCGGAGGACCCCATCAAGATCAGCATCTACTACTCCGATAACTCCACGCTGCCCTACCGTGAGGACTGGCGCGTGATCAGCTACCTGGAGGAGACCTACAATGTGGATCTGGTGTTCGAGCCCATCCCCATGACGGAGTACGCCGTGAAGGTGTCCAACGTGCTGCAGAACCAGGGCGATGACACCCCGGACGTGATCCTGGGCACCAGCACCGCCGGCGGCAACGCTTCCCTGGCCCTCAACGGCGGCGCCTACGCCGTGAACACCAACCCGGACTGGACCCCGAACTTCAACGCCCGCGTGGAAGAGTTCGGCCTCACCGAGTCCGTGGAGATGCTCAAGCTGGGCGACGGCAACCTGTACTACATGCCCCAGCTGTTCGACAAGCCCTTCTTTGACGGCGGCCTGATCCTCAGGCAGGACTACCTGGAGGCCAAGGGCTTCGACGCCCCCAAGACCTTCGAGGACCTGCACCAGATCCTTTTGGCCTACAAGGCGGACTATCCGGATTCCATCCCGCTGACCTCCATCGTGAACATCTACGTGCTGCAGCGCATGTCGATGTCCTCCTTCGGCATCAGCGTGGGCCGCTCCACCTCCACCGGCACCCGCGTGCTGAGCTGGGACTATGAGACCCAGAAGTACTTCGCCGGCGCTCTGAGCGAACGGTACAAGGACTACATCCGCTTCTTCTCCAAGATGTACGCGGAAGGCCTGATCGACCCCGAATTCCAGCAGGATGACGCCGCCGCCACCCGCAAGCTGGCCACCGGCCTGAGCTGCGCCGTGTACGGCTACTACGATCAGATCGGCGGCTGGGAAGCGGCTTCCGAGATCGAAGGCCTGAAGCTGAACATGTATCCTCCTCTGGAAGGCCCCTTCGGCGCGCACCATCAGCCCAAGAGCTCCGTGGGCAACGGCATCCTGTTCCCCTCCAAGACCATGCAGAGGCCTGACTTTGAGCAGGTGGTCCGCAAGATCGACGAGGTCTTCTTCTCCGAAGCGGCCGCCAAGGTGTGGTGCCTGGGCGTCGAGGGCGAGCAGTACACTGAAGTGGACGGCAAGGTGGTCTTCAGCGATGAGATCATGGCCCATGAGAATCAGGAAGGCATCTACAAGTTCATGCAGAACGCTTACGGCTGCGGCTGCGACGGCACCCAGGTGGTGTGGTACAACGCCCGTGAGATGACCAAGTACGACGAGAACTATGCCCGCATCAACGCCGAAGTGGCCGCGATGGACAACGCCATCCAGTATGTGCCCGCCACCCCGGCCTTCGACGATGAGGCCGCCGAGGAAGCCGCCCTTCTGCAGACCGCCCTGGCCGACGCGTTCTTCGTATGGGACGACGCCTTCATGCGCGGCATCAAGGACATCGACGCCGACTGGGCCGAGTATGAGCAGGATCTGAAGGACAAGGGCATCGACGAGTTCGTGGATCTGTACAACAAGTACAACAAGTATCAGTGACCTTTCAGCCTTTCTTTCGGGGACCCGGCACCGCCGGGTCCCCGTATCCTTGAAAATAACGATCCTCCCCGGGGAAAGGGGCGTTCTTTATGGGCAGAAAAAAAGAGCTGAGCAATATGGAGCACGTGAACAAGATCACGCTGCGCCACTATATGGGGCGGTACTGGCAGTTCTATCTGATGATGCTGCTGCCGCTGATCTACTTCATCCTGTTCAAATACGTGCCCATGTTCGGCAATATCCTGGCCTTCCGCCACTATAAGCCCCTGGGCGGGCCCTACGGTGACCGCTGGGCCAGCGGCTACAAGGAGTGGCCGGCGCCCTTCCGCTATTTCGAGCAGTTCCTGCTCAAGGCGGAATTCTGGGTAGCCTTCAGGAACACCCTGATCATCAGCGTGGAGAACCTGGTGATCAATTTCCCGTTCCCCATCATTTTCGCCATCCTTTTGAACGAGCTGCGCAACCTGAAGCTCAAGAAATTCGTGCAGACGGTCTCTTACGTGCCCCGGTTCGTTTCCACGGTGGTGGTCATCTCCATCCTGAGCGAGCTGCTCTCGCCCTCCATGGGCCTTCTGACACGCCTGATAGACAAAGTGTTCGGGGTGGGCCGGATCTACTACATGAACGAGCCCCAGTACTTCCGCTTCCTGTACATCCTCACGGATATGTGGCAGTTCACCGGCTGGACGGCCATCATCTACCTGGCCGCCATCACCGGCATCTCCAGCGATATGTTCGAGGCCGCCCGCATCGACGGTGCGTCCCGTTTCCAGCAGATCATCTATATCACGCTGCCCACCATCATGCCCACCATCATGGTGATGCTGATCCTCAACGTGGGCCATCTTTTGTCCCTGGGATTTGAGAAAGTGCTTTTGATGCAGACCAGCACCAACATGGCTGTGTCCGACATCATCGATACCTACGTGTACCGCTACACCCTGGGATCCTCGTCGCCCCAGTATTCCCTGGGCGCCGCCCTGGGCCTGTTCAACGGCGTGATCGGCCTGATCCTGGTATCCACCAGCAACTACGTGTCCCGCCGCCTGACGGGCAACAGCATTTATTGAGAGGAGGCGCTTGACATGAGCACGAAAGTTTTAAAGAATGCCGGCAGGCGCCGCATCAAGGAGCACAACCCGGTGCTCAACTTCTTCACCTTCCTGGTGATGTTCATCGTGGTGCTGGCCTGCACCGTGCCCTTCCTGTATATCATCGCCATGTCCTTTTCCTCGCCGGTGGCCATCACCAACAACCGGGTGATCCTCTGGCCGGTGGATTTCACCATAGAGGCCTACCGGAGCGTGTATGATTATCCCAACTTTTTCCGGGCCTACGGCTACACCTTCCTGTTCACCTTCTGCGGCACGGCCATCTCCCTGTTCATGATGGTGCTCTTCGCCTACCCCTTGAGCAAGGACTGGCTGTGGGGGCAGAAGTTCGTGATGAAGCTGGTGATCTTCTCCATGTTCTTCTCCGGCGGCCTGATCCCCAACTACCTGCTCATCAATAGCCTGCATCTGGTGGGCACCGTGTGGGCGCTGCTGCTGCCCTACGCCATCAGCCAGTTCAACCTGATCATCCTGATCAATTTCTTCAAATCCCTGCCGGGGGAGATCGAGGAGGCGGCGGTCATCGACGGGCTGAGCTACATCGGCATCCTGGTGCGCATCGTGCTGCCCCTGTCCGGCGCGGCCCTGGCCACGGTGGGCCTGTACACCGCCGTGTTCTTCTGGAACAACTGGTTCGCCCCGCTGATCTATCTCAAATCCAGCCAGTACCCGGTGATGCTGCTGCTGCGCAACATCGTCAACGGCCGCACCATGATCGTGGACAACGGCGGCATGGGGGAGAAGTCCTCCCTGTCCATCTCCATCAAGTCCGCCGTCATCATCCTGTCCTCCCTGCCCATCATCCTTCTGTATCCCTTCCTGCAGAAGTATTTCGTGAAGGGCATGACCGTGGGCGCCGTGAAGGGCTGACGGATAATCGACCGATATGGAACGGGAGACCCGCTGCGGTCTCCCGTTTTGCTGTATGACGGGCATGCCCCGAAGCTTGGGTGGAAGTCCCAAGGGGCGTAGTTGCCGACGAACCCGATAGCGACTGGCAAGCTTTGCGCTGTGAGGTGCAGGG
>CACZOZ010000231.1:0-3676 GCA_902782865.1 uncultured Eubacteriales bacterium | reverse complement strand
GGGCGAGATGATCGGCCGGGGCACCCACGAGGAGCTGCTGCGCAGCTGCCCCGTCTATAAAGACATCCATGAGACGCAGATGGGGGAAGTGGTCTGATGGCGGCGAGAGATCACGTGATGGTGAAGCCCAAGGACTCCCGCGGCGCCCTCCGACGCCTGCTCGCGTACCTGGGCGCCTTCAAACTCCCGATCCTCCTGGTGGCGGTCCTGTGCGTCACCAGCAATATCCTGGCCCTGTGGGGCCCCAACCTGGCGGGCAGCGCCATCAACGCGGCGGCTGCCGGCCCGGGAAAAGTGGATTTTTCCCTGGTATCCTACTATGCCGGGCGCATGCTGCTGGTGTATGTCTCCTCCTCCCTCATATCCATCATGATCCACGTGATCATGGTCAACGTGTCCCGCCGCGTGGCCAGGAAAATGCGGCAGGATATCTTCGACAAACTGATGCGCCTGCCGGTGGGTTTCTTCGACCGCAATCTGGCCGGCGACATCATCAGCCGCGCGTCCTATGACGTGGACGTGATCTCCACCTGCATGGCCACGGACGTGGTGTCCATCCTGACCAGCGTGGTCACCGTCACCGGCGCCCTCATCATGATGGTGAGCATCTCCCCCGCCCTGAGCCTGGCGGCCCTGGTGACGGTCCCCGCCTCCATCGCCTACACCACCCATATGCGGAAGCTGACCCAGCCCCGCTTCGCCAAACGCTCCAGATCCTACGGCGCCATGAACGGCTTTGTGGAGGAGATGCTCTCCGGGCAGAAGACCATCCTGGCCTACGCTCACGAGGACCGGGTGGACGCCCGGTACGCCGAGATCAACGGAGCCGCCGCCCAGGCTTACTACGACGCCGACTCCCTGGGCATGACCATCGGCCCCACCATGGGCTTCATCAACAATATCTGCCTGAGCCTGATCGCCCTTCTGGGCTCGATCCTGTACATGAACGGGGCCATCGGGCTGGGCAGCATCTCCTCCTTCGTGCTGTACTCCCGGAAATTCTCCGGCCCGATCAACGAGGTCGCCAACGTGATCAACGAGCTGTTCTCCGCCCTGGCCGCCGCCGAAAGGGTCTTCTCCCTGATGGATCAGGCGGAAGAAAAGCACGACATCCCGGACGCGGAGGTCCTGGACAGCGTGAAGGGCGACGTGAGGCTGGAGCACGTCAGCTTCGGCTACGATCCCGGCAGGACCATCATCCATGACCTGAGCATGCGCGCGGACGCGGGGAAGCTGATCGCCATCGTGGGCCCCACGGGCGCCGGCAAGACCACGATCATCAACCTGCTGATGCGCTTTTACGACGTGGACCGGGGCGCCGTCCTGGTGGACGAAAAGGACATCCGCGGCCTGACGCGGCGGAGCCTGAGGTCCTCCTACGCCATGGTGCTGCAGGATACCTGGGTGTTCCGGGGCACCATCCGCGAGAACATCGCCTACGGCCGGGAGAACGCCACGATGGACGAGGTGGTGGCCGCCGCCCGGGCCGCCCGCATCCATCCCTTCATCATGCGCCTTCCCCAGGGATATGAGACCGTCATCAGCGAGGACGGAGGCAATATCTCCAAAGGGCAGAAACAGCTCCTGACCATCGCCCGGGCCATGCTGTACGACGCCCGGATGCTCATCCTGGACGAGGCCACCTCCAACGTGGACACCTCCACGGAGCGCCACATCCAGAAGGGCATGCGGGACCTGATGACGGGCAGGACCTGCTTTGTGATCGCCCACCGGCTGAGCACGATCCGCAACGCCGATCTCATCCTGGTGCTGGATCACGGCGACGTTAAGGAGCAGGGCACCCACGAGAGCCTGATGGCCGCCAAAGGTTTCTATTACCGGCTTTACCGCTCCCAGTTCGAATGATCCCGTTACCTATTATAAAAGCGCGTTTTTCTTTGACAAACATCTCCTTTTGCGTTATTGTATAGGCAAATCAGTTTTCTTCACATAATACCGGCGTTTTCACGAGGTAGACGATGAGAAAAAACATCCCCCTGTTCCCCGTCGTGGTACTGATCACCTGCATCATCGCCGTCACCATGGTCATCGACCGCCAGCTGGACAGCAGCATCGTGGAGCTGAGAGACCTGGCCGCCGACGTGCGCATCGAGCAGATCGACCTGGAGAGCGAAAAATCGGGCCTGGAGCAGGAGATCAACCGCAAGGATCAGGACAGCTACATCATCCAGATCGCCCGGCGGGAGTACGGATACATGCTCCCGGGAGAGATCCGGTTCCAGGTGACCAATATCGATGACCTGTACGCCGTGCATGAAGTGATCGTGACGGGAGAAGAAGAATGATCCGGGCCGTCATCACCATCGGTTCCAATTCCACAAGGATGCTGTGCGCGTCCGTCCTGGACGGTGAAGTCGCCGTCATCGGACGGGGACGGGAGGAGACGCGGCTGTTCCTGGGCCTGGACGAGGAGGGCCGCCTCACGCCCGAAGCCATGACCGGCTGTGTCCGGGCCGTCCGGTCCCTGACGGATGAGGCCAGGGATGAGGGCGCCCAGGGCCCGGTGAGGGTATACGCCACCAGCGCCACCCGGGACGCCGTCAACCAGGCGGAGTTCCTGGCGCTCTTACGGGACGCGGGATGCCCCGCCCGGGTGCTCAGCGGGAAGGAAGAAGCGTCCCTGGCTTTCCGCGCCGCCGCGGACGGGGATGACGCGCTGGTGACGGATATCGGCGGCGGGTCCACGGAGCTGGTCCGCGGACGGGACGGAAGCATCAGCCGGTCCGTGTCCCTCCAGCTGGGCGCTTCCCGCCTGTACCGCGTCAGCCCCATCGATTCCCTGAGCAGTCTCGACAGGATCCGGGATGTGATCCTCAAGGCCCTGGCCGGCGCGGAGGACATCCTGTCGTCGGATCCGCCCCGGGTGCTTTACGGCATCGGCGGCACCCTCACGAGCCTGGCCGCCGTCATGCTGGAGCAGCCCTTCCTCAAAGAGGACCAGGACCGGATCCCCGTGCCCTTCCCTTTCCTCCGGGAGACCCTGGAAAGGATCAGCGTCATGCCGGAACAGGAGAGGCTCCGTGTCACGGGCATCCCCCCCACCCGGATCAGGTACATCCCCCACGGGCTGGCCATCCTGGAGCAGATCTGCCTCATGGGGCATTTTGATCATGTCACTGTCAGAACGAAGACCAACCTGGACGCGCTGATCGCGTGCCCGACGGAGAAGGAGGATCACGATGAAAAAGATTTGGATCTGGGCGGCAGTCATCCTGCTGTGCTTCGCGGTGGTGATCGGGATACTCATCGGCCGGAAGAACAACCTGCAGGCGGAGTATGACGCCTTCCGCCGGGACGCGGAGACCCAGTCCGCCGGGCTGACGGAAAAACTCAACGCCCTGACCGCCGAAAAAGAGGGCCTCGACGCGGCCATATCCGAAAAGGACGGGACCATCGCCGGCCTGGAAGCGGAAAAGACGAGCCTGACAGGGCAGATCGAGGCGCTCGCCGCGGACAAAACGGCACTGGATACAGCGGTCGAGAGCCTCAACGCCGACATCGCCGCCCTGGAAGCGGACAAAGCCGCTCTGGAAGGCGAGAAGGAGACCCTGAGCTCAGAGAAAGGCCAGCTCGCGGCGGATCTTGACGCCCAGGCCGCGCAGCTCGCGGAGCTCAACGGGGATATCGCCGCCCTTAAAGAAAAAGTGACGGCCGC
>CACZOZ010000230.1:0-4015 GCA_902782865.1 uncultured Eubacteriales bacterium | reverse complement strand
CGGTTCGGATACCGTCAGGATGACGCGGATCGACGCGGGCGTCCTGCGATGTGTATTGCCGCGGCCTGAAACAAAAACCTCAGCCGGGCGCCAAAGGCGCGGCCGGATGAGGTCAAAGAAAAACCATATCGAATTTCTTCATTAGCCCGGACCAAGCCTTGGCTTGCGTTCCGGGCGACTTCATTAGCGAAGCGTCTTCATTAGCCCATAGCCCAGGCATTGTGCCTGGCTATGGGCGACTTCATTGGCCAGGGCCAGGGCCCGGCCCCTGCCCCTGGCCATGATCGGTCTTTCATGGCTTGTTTCTCATGATGTTTTTGTGTATAATAAAAGATGAACCATTATCCGCACATGGAGGCACTATGAATTATCCCGTCCCGGAAAAATCGAAAAAGCGCTGGCCGGTCATCCTGGCGCTGGCGGTCTTCCTGGCCGCGGCGGTGCTGGCGGTGCTTTATTTCACCGGGGTGTTCCGCTTTAGGGGCAGTGAGGCCCGGGTGAGCAAGCTGCGCTGCGTGGCCAGCCAGAACGTGAAGCCCTACGGGAACGACATCGTGTACTACGACGGCATGACGCTGTACTGCCTCAACAGCGCGGGGGGCGAGAAATGGAGCTACTCCCTGGGCGGCGGGGCGGATTTTGATACCACCGGCGCCAGCGTGGCCGCCTGGATGGAGAACCAGCTCTACATCATCGACCGGAACGGCCGGGCCACCTATAACGACCATCTGAAGGGCACGGTGCAGTTCGCCCGGGGCGGCAGCCGGTATGTGGCCGCCGTGGTGGGGGACGGCTTCAGCCCCACGGTGACGGTGAAGGACCTGTCGGGCATCACCGTGGACGAGGAGAGCAACGCCTATACGGACAAGGCCGTCATGGACATGGGCTTCTTTTCCGGCGGCGAGTACCTGTATATCAGCACCCTGGAGACCTACGGCACCGTGGCGGAGAACACGCTGTACACCATCCGCGTGGGGCAGATGAACACCGGGGAGCTCTCCCTGGGTGAGTCCCTGACGGCGGATGTGGCCTACGCGGCGGGGAAAATGTACGTGATCTCCAGCAAGGAGCTCCGGGTGTGCGACTACCGGGGCACGGTGGACTCGAGCGCCACCACCCTGGTGTACGGCTGGCACCTGATGGACTGGGCCGAGGGCGCGGCCAACGCCGAACTGCTCTTCGTGCCGTCCAGGCAGACGAAAGAGGGCGGGGGCATCACGGAGCTGCGGCTCATCCGCGGGAACAGCGACGTGCGCCTGGCCCTGCCCACGGCCTGCGTGGGCGCGGCCCTCTGCCGGGGGCAGATCTACGCCTTTTCCGAGGACACGGTGTACCGGGCCGGGTACCGGGACCGGCGCTTCACGCCCATCAGCATGAACGTGCCCGGCCGGGTCACGGGCTTCAAGGGCATGACCGAGGGGGGCACGGCCCTGCTGTGCTGCGGGGAGGAGATGTATGCCGTCACTCTCCCGTGACGGTGAGCGGGATGTGTCGGTCTACCTGCACATCCCTTTCTGCCGCAAAAAATGCGTGTACTGCGATTTTCCCTCCTGGGCGGGAGCGGAGGAAATGATGGAGCCCGTCACGCGCCGGATGGAGGAGGAGATCGCCTCTTACCGGGGACGGGGCCTGAAGGTCCGGGAGGTGTTTTTCGGGGGCGGCACTCCCAGCGTGATGCCGCCGGAGAAGCTCCTGCGCCTGATGCGGGCCGTGAGACAGTCGCTCGACGTGGATCCCGGGGCGGAGATCTCCATGGAGATCAATCCCGGCACCCTGTCGGAGGAGCTCCTGGACGCCCTTGAGGAGATGGGCGTCGGCCGGGTGTCCATGGGCATGCAGTCCTCAAGCGAGAGGCTGCTCAGGATGCTGGGGCGGATCCACCGCTTCGGCGACGTGGTCCGGGGCGTGGAGAGCCTGAGGGCCCGGGGCATTTCGGAGATCAATCTGGACCTGATGACCGGCCTGCCCTCCCAGACCATGGAGGACGTGAGGGAGAGCGTGCGGGACGCCCTGGCCCTCGGGATCCCCCACATGAGCTGCTACAGCCTCATCCCGGAGGAGGGCACGGTGATGATGGACCGGCTCCAAAGCGGGGAGTGGACCCTGCCCGGGGAGGACGAGGAGCGGGACATGGTGCGCCTGTGCCGGGACATGGCCCGGGAAAAGGGCCTTGAGCAGTACGAGATCAGCAATTACGCCGTGCCCGGCCACGAGTGCCGCTACAACACGCGGGTGTGGCGCCGGGGGGAGTACCTGGGCATCGGCTGCGCGGCCGCGGGGCATCTGATGGGCGTGAGATGGACCAATCCCATGACCATCCGGGAGTACCTGGACGGCGTGCCCGCGGAAAGGACCGTGATCGGCCCGGAAGAGGCGCGGTTCGAGACGGTGATGCTGGGCCTGCGGCTCCTTGAGGGGGTCCGGGAAAAGGACTTCATCCGGGACCACGGCATGGGCTTTGAGGAGGCTTTCGGGGACGGGATGCAAAAAAGCGTCCGGGAGGGCCTGCTCACCCTGGAGGGCGGCGTGATGCGCCTGACGGAGAGGGGCCTGGACCTGCAGAACCGGGTACTGGTGAGAATGATGACGGATCAGGGGAAGGAAACAGCCCGATGAAACGTTGTATAGGTCAGATCAGCAATGAGGAGGGATCTGTGATGCTGAAACGGTCAACGAGAACAGGCGCCGCGCTGCTGGCGGTCATCCTGATGCTGGCGGTCATCCCGGCGGCCGGAGCGGAGACGGTATACGCGATGGTGTCGGGCGCCTCGGCGCTCAACGTGCGGGCCTATCCGTCCACGAGCGGCCAGTGGCTGGGCCAGGTGCCCGAGGGCGCGTGGGTGGAGGAAGTCTACCCCGCGGGGGACAACTGGTACTACTGCCGGGTGGTGGACTCCAAGCTGGCGGGTTATATGTCCGGCGCGTATCTGAAGACCACGGGCTCCTCTTCCGGCGGCGGCAGCGGCACCGGCGTGGTGAACAATCCCGTGCGCACCCAGTACCTCAACCTGAGGGAGTACCCCAGCTATTCCGCGCGGGTGCTGGGCCACTACTATAACGGGACCGTGTGCCAGGTGCTGAGCTATTCCGGCGGCTGGTACTACGTCATGGTCAGCGGGAAGCTCGGTTACTTCAAGGCCGAGTACGTGAAAGTGAACGGCGGCACCGGCAGCATCGCCACGGTGTATACCCGCAACGGCGGCCGGCTCAACATGCGCAGCGCCCCCAGCCTGAGCGGCACGGTGCTGGCCCAGTACGCCGTGGGCACCCAGGTGACCATCCTTTTGAAGGGCACCGTGTGGTGCAAGGTGAGCGTCAACGGCAGGACCGGCTACATGCAGGGCGTGTACCTGAGGACGGGGGCCGGCAGCGCGCCGGCGCCCACCGCGGCGCCCTATGTGACCACCAATCCCGGGTGGCCCACCACGGCTCCCTGGGTGTGGCCCACCACCGCGCCCTGGTCCTGGCCGACCACGGCTCCCTGGGGATGGCCCACTGCCGATCCCTGGAGCTGGCCCACCACGGATCCCTGGTATCCCTACGGGATGGTGACTACCCCGCCCTATGATCCCAGCGATCCGGACACCCCCGCCCCCGTGCCGGTGCCCTGGCCCACGGCCACGCCGTACTGGAACCCCACGGGCATGGACGGCGCGTACTGCGTGGTGTCCACCGGCGGCGCGTCCTCCTATCTGAACCTGAGGGCCCAGCCCTCCACCAGCGCCAAGGTGCTGGCCCAGTGCGTCAGCGGCACCAGGCTCGATCTGATCGAGCAGGGCGATACCTGGTGCCGGGTGTATGACAGCGCCAGCGGCCAGGTGGGGTATGTGATGACCCGCTTCGTGACGGTCTATCCAGCATAAAGAGGCTGCTGCGCAGCCCCGCGCACGAAAATCTGACGATTTTCGTGCGATGAGCAGAGGTATGAACCCTTCACCGATCCTACGGGAACGGTTCAGGGTATCGTTCCGCCCCACCGTACATGCCGCTGGGGCGGATTATAATAGGCGGGTGT
>CACZOZ010000229.1:0-15179 GCA_902782865.1 uncultured Eubacteriales bacterium | reverse complement strand
GGCGATGATCTCAAGGGGCTGGATCACGCCGGTCTCGTTGTTGGCGGCCATCAGGCTCACGAAGGCGGCGCCCGTCAGGGCTCCCGCCGCCCGATCGGGATCCGCCGCCCCGTCGGGGCTCACGGAGAGATACCGGACGAGCGTTCCCTGACGGGCGGCGTTCTCAAGGGGCCTCAATACGGCGTGGTGCTCGATGGGGGAGGCCGCGAGGCAGCCTGCCCGCCTGCGCGCCTGCCACAGGCCCATGTGCACGGCCCAGGCGTCGCTCTCCGTGCCGCCGGAAGTGAAAAAGATCTCCTCCGGCCGGGCGCCCACACAGGCGGCGATCCTCTCCCGCGCTTCCTCCAGGGCCGAGCGCTGCTTCCTGCCTTGAGCGTGGGCGGCGTTCGGGTTGCCCACGGCGTCCTTCAGGTAAGGCACCATGGCCTGAAAGGCCTCCGGCCTCAAAGGGGCGCTGGCCGCGTGATCCAGATAGATGCTCTCCATATCGCGATCCCCCGGCCCGTCAGGGCACCAGGGGCTCCTCCTCGTCGTCTTCGTCCCGCTTCAGTTCCGGGGGCAGGGGCAGGTCCTCGATGCGCTCCAGGCCGAAATGGGCCAGGAAGCTCTCCGTGGTGCCGTACAGGATGGGCCGCCCGAGGGCGTCCTTCCTGCCCACCTCGGCGATCAGGCCCTTGTTGACCAGGGACTGGATGGAATAATCGCATTTCACCCCGCGGATGGCCTCCACCTCCAGCTTGGTGACCGGCTGCTTGTAGGCCACGATGGCCAGGGTCTCCATGGCGGACCTGGACAGGGACTGGCGCTGCACGGGCTGGAGCATCTTCTCGATATAAGGCGCCAGGTCGGGCCGGGTGGTCAGCTGGATCCTGTCGCCGAAGCGTTTGAGCTGGATGCCCCGGTCTTTGCTCTCCAGGTCGCTCCTGAGGGTCTCCACCGCCTGGTCCGTCTCCAGATCCGTGATCTCAAGGGCCGTTTCCAGGTCCTTGAGGGCGACGGAGTCGCCGGTCACGAACAGGATGGCTTCTATCGCGCGGGAGATCTCGTCGATGTTCACTTGTTTCATTCCTCCTGATAGTTCGGCTGCGGCGCGGCGGACGGTTCCCCCGCTTCCAGCACGATCTGGTCATACACGCCCTGCTGGCTCACCAGCACCCGGCCCATGCGGATCATCTCCAGCAGGGCCAGGAACAGCGTCACCACCTCGTTGCGGGTGGGCGTATCGGAGAACAGCTCGTCGAACCGGACTTTTCCCCGCTTCAGGCGCCTCTGGATCCGCCGCATGCAGCCCGGCACGTCGTACTCGTCCCGGATGATCCGCCGGGTGAGGGGCTGGTCCCCTTCCTCTCCCTTTTCCTTCAGGCGGGCGAGCACCCGGGAGAAGGCCTCCATCATGCCGTCCAGGGTCACGTTGGTCAGCTCGAAGGAAGGCGGGGGCAGGGGGAATTCCTCCGGCAGCTTGCTGAACAGCTTTTTCGCCGCGTCCTCCAGGGAGCGCATGTTCTCCGAGGCCTGCTTGTAGCGCTGGTATTCTTCCAGCTGCCTTATCAGGGCCTGCTCGGGATCCTCCTCGCCCTCCGGCGGTTCCTCCCTGGGCAGGAGCGAACGGCTCTTGATCTCGATCAGGGTGGCGGCCATGGCGATGAAGGCGCTGGCGTCCTCCATGTCCAGGTCGTCCGCTTCGGCCACGGACTGGATGTACTGGTCCGTCACCTCGGACACGAAAATGTCCCGGATATCGATCTTGGCCTTGCCGATCAGGAATAGCAGCATGTCCAGCGGCCCGTCGAACTGGCTCAGATGAAAGGTCATCCCCATAGGCGCCTCACAGGCCGAAAAGGGGCAGCAGCACGCTCATCAGCCCGCCGTCCACCAGGTCGATCACAAAGGTGAGGGCGGTGGAGATCCAGTCCGTGGCGAAGGAGATGATCAGCAGCGCCGCCATGCCGAAACGGAACACCTGGGGGGAGATGCGCAGCCGGCCCCGGAAGATGATGTCGTTGAAGATATGGAACCCGTCAAGGGGCGGGACGGGCAGCAGATTGAACAGGGCCAGGCTCAGATTGAGGCCGGCGAACCGGTAAAGGAAATGGTAGAGATACCTTAAAAACGTGTTGTTCAGCACGCCCTGGCCGATCATTTCATACAGGTAGGTGTTGTACCGGTCGGTGATCACCGCGTACCGGACCAGGTCGTGATCGATGATGCCGTACCGGTAGTCGTTGAAGAACACCTTCTGCCCCTGCTGAGCCGCGGGGATCATCAGGCGCACGCACAGGACGCACAGGACCGTGGCCAGGATATACAGGCACAGGTTCATCAGGATGCCCGCGGAGGACACCAGAAGATCGTCCCTGCGGTAGTGCCTGTAATTGCGGGGATTGACGGGCACGGGCCGGGCCCAGCCGAAGCGGAACAGCAGGAGGCACACGGCGCCGATAGGGTCCAGGTGCCGAAGCGGGTTCAGGCTCAGCCGCCCCAGTTTCATGGCGGTATCATCCCCGCAGCGGTACGCCGTGTAGCCGTGGGACACCTCGTGCAGTGTCAGGGCCAGGAGCACGCCGGGGATGGTGTATAACAGATTGATCAAAAATCCCGCGGGATCGTTCGTGAGCTGAGAGAACATGGACACACCTCCGTCAGGCCCCTATTCTATCATGAAAAATGCTTTGTAACAAGCGGCATGCTTCTTGACAACCGGGCGGGGGTGTACCTATAATAGCGGGCGTATCCGTCATTATTACCCTGAAACCAAAGGAGTCGATCGCATGAAGTCCATGACTGCCAATGAGCTGCGCGCCATGTTCCTGCGCTTTTTCCGGGACAGGGGGCACTCCGTGATCCCGTCCGCGTCGGTCATCCCCGAGAATGATCCCACGGTGCTGTTCACCACCGCCGGGATGCATCCCCTGGTCCCCTATCTCCTGGGGCAGAAGCATCCCCAGGGCCGCCGGCTGACGGACGTGCAGAAGTGCATCCGCACCGGTGATATCGATGAGGTGGGCGATATGAGCCACCTGACCTTCTTCGAGATGCTGGGCAACTGGAGCCTCGGGGACTACTTCAAAAAGGAAATGATCCCCTGGAGCTGGGAGTTCCTGACCGGGGAGGATTACCTGGGCATCGCGCCGGACAAGCTGGCCTTCACCGTTTTCGCCGGTGACGAGGACTGCCCCCGGGACGAGGAGGCGGCTGACCTGTGGCGCTCCTGCGGCGTGAAGGACGATCATATCTTCTACCTGCCCAAGGAACACAACTGGTGGGGCCCCGCCGGCATCACCGGCCCCTGCGGCCCGGACACCGAGATGTTCATGATCGTCAAAGAACCCTGCGGCCCCAAGTGCGGCCCGGACTGCCATTGCGGCGCGTACCTGGAGATCTGGAACGACGTGTTCATGCAGTACAACAAGCAGGCTGACGGCAGCTTCAAGCCCCTGGAGCAGAAGAACGTGGACACCGGCATGGGCCTTGAGAGGACCATCTGCGTGCTGACGGGCAAAAACAGCGTCTACGAGACCGACCTGTTCTCGGACATCCTGGCCAAGATCCACGAGCTCTCCAAACGGGACTACCTGAGCGATCCGGAGACCACCCGCGCCTTCAGGATCATCGCGGACCATCTGCGCACGGCCACCTTCATCCTGGGGGATGACAGGGCCGTCACGCCCAGCAACGTGGACCAGGGCTATATCCTGCGCCGTCTCATCCGCCGCGCCGTGCGCTTCGGTATGCAGCTGGGCCTGGAGGAGGGCTTCACCGCCGAGATCGCCCGGGTGATCATCGACCAGTACAGGGACGTGTATCCGGAGCTGGAGAGCCACCGGGACTTCGTCCTGGAGCAGCTGCTCCTGGAGGAAAAGCGCTTCCAGCGCACCCTCAAACAGGGCATCCGCGAGTTCGAGAAAGTGCTCGGCAACATCCGTCAGGTGTCCGGCCGGGTGGAGAGCCTGAAAAACGTATTCGCCGGGAACGACCCCGACGCCGCCAGGGAAGCGGCCGCCCAGACGGCCTCCGCCCTGAGGCCCACGCCCGAGCAGCAGCCGGTCATCGCCGCCCTGAAGGCTTTCGCCGAGGGGCAGACCGATCTGAAGACCGCTTCCGCCGCGCTGGATAAGTTCGCCGAGACCCTCAGGACCATGGACGGCCGCAGCGCCTTCAAGCTCTATGACACCTATGGCTTCCCCATCGAGATGACGGTGGAGCTGGCCCGGGAGAACGGCCTGCATGTGGATCAGGAGGACTTCGCCCAGAGGTTTAAAAAGCATCAGGAGACCAGCCACGCCGGCGCCGAGCAGCGCTTCAAGGGCGGCCTGGCGGATTCCAGCGAGCAGACCGCCTGCCTGCACACCGCCACCCATCTGATGCACGCGGCCCTGAGGAAGGTGCTGGGGGAGGAAGTGCACCAGAACGGCAGCAACATCACCCCGGAGCGCCTGCGGTTCGACTTCACCTTCGGCCGCAAGATGACCCCCGAGGAGATCAAAGAGGTGGAGCGCCTGGTCAACGAGGCCATCGACGCCAAGGTGCCGGTCACCCTGGAGGAGATGACCGTGGCGGAAGCCAAGGCTCAGGGCGCCATCGGCCTGTTCGAGAGCAAGTACGGCGAGCGTGTCAAGGTGTACACCATGGGCCGCTTCTCCAAGGAGATCTGCGGCGGTCCCCACGCGTCCAATACCGGGGACCTGAAGGGCTTCAAGATCCTCAAGGAAGAATCCTCCTCGGCCGGCGTCCGCCGCATCAAGGCGACCATCGCCCGGGAGAACAAGTGACAGTTCCCGTTGTTTTGGGTTCATGGCAGGGGACGGCTATCCGGCCGTCCCCTCGCTTGATAAAAAGGAGGTCTCACGTGCTCAGGTTCGCCGCGCTCGTCCTTCTGTTCACCCTGTGTTCCGGCTTCTGCCGGGCCGAGGAAGCCCCGGGCATCGGCTGTCTTCTGAGGGATCTGGTGATCGCCAATGAGTTCCCGGGGCCTGTGATCTTCGACCGTATCGATCGGGAAACGCAGGCCCTTCACGACGAGGTGGTCACATCCGTCACGGAGCACTGGAAGCGGGTCTATCTCGATCCGGACTATCCCCTTATGATCCACGGGCGGGACGACGCCGGCGCTCTCCCTGTCCCGGACGCCTCGCTCCACGCTTTCGCGGTCCTGGGTTACGGCCTGGAGAACGGGGAGATGACAGAGGAACTGAAAATGCGCTGCGACGCCGCGGCAGCCGCGGCCGCCGCTTTCCCGGAGGCCGTGCTCGTGTGCACCGGCGGCGCGACGGGGAGCAATAATCCCGAGCGGCACACCGAGGCCGGCATGATGAAGGACTATCTCATTCGTGTCCGCGGCGTTTCCCCGGAGAGGATCTTCACCGATGAGAGCGCCCTGACCACGGCGGAAAACGCCCTGAACACCTTCATGATCCTCCGGGATCTTAAAAGGACCACGCTCACCGTCATCACCTCCGTCTATCACCAGCGCTGGGGGCAGGCCCTCTACAACGCCGTGGGGGCGCAGTACCGGCGGGATCACGGCTTTTCGGTCACGATCATCGGCAATTACTGCTGCGACGTGGAGCCGAGCGTCGACGCCTTCCGGCAGGATGACCGGTACGCTTCCTATCAGCTGGGGCAGATCCTGGGGCTGGACAAGAAGGAGATGGCCCTGATCCCGGGCATCTGGGAGGACCTGAGGGACGAGGCGCCGGACGCCGGGGCCGGACGCTGAGCGCTTTGCGCGTCATCGTTTCATCCGGCCGGGACGCTTTCATGGGAGGAAACATATGGACCGTCGACCGCGCATCATCCTGGATACCCTGATCGCCCACGCGGGCGCCCTGTTCGGCTGGGTCACCACCGTGTTCTGGGGGCTGATCGGCGTGGCCGGTTTTTTCGTGATCCACGGCGCCGATGAGATCTACCTGCCCGTGATCAGCCTGGGCCTCGCGGCGCTGCACGCCCTGATCATCCGCTCCGCCCGGCGCACGAAGGACCTGGTGAAAGATTTCCGGCTCTACTCCTCCGTCCTGGCCCATGACAGGTCCGTGTCCGACCTGAGCGAAGCCGTGGGATCGACGCGCGAGGAAGTGCTCAAAAAGCTCCGGGAGATGTGCCGGCGGGGGTATTTCAACGGTCATATCGACCTCAAGACGGATACCATGACCTTCAGGGAGGCGCCGGAAGGGAGCGCGGCGCGCTGTCCCGGCTGCGGCGCCGCGACTATGGTCTACCGTTCCGGGGACCTGTGCCGGTACTGCGGCACCCCGCTCACGGTCCGTAAAAGCGGCCGGGACGAAATGTAAACTTATCCCCCGGCGGGCGCCGCGGCCGCCTTTTCTATTGCCACGGCTTTGAGTTTTTGGTAATATGTATCCGGGCGGTAATGCCCTTATGACTCTCTTTCAGCCGCGGTCCGGCTTAAGGCCGGCCCGCTGCGGGATATGATCCCGGAGGCACCGATGACAAAAAGGATCTTGACGGCGGCCGTATGCCTGTGCCTGTGCCTGGCGCTCTCAGCCTGCGGCGCGCCCGGGGATAACGGCCCGGCCGCGGATACGGCGAAAAAGTCCCTGAAGGAAAAGGCTCAGGCCGCTGTTGAGGATATCGCGGACCTGACTCAGATGCCCTTCGAGGATCTTCAGGACATGACCGGCATCGAAGAGACGATGGCGGCGGAGTGCCTGTACCTGCAGGGCGATCCCCTTTCCGGGCGCGAGATCGTCGCGGTGCGCGCCGTCGACGCGAAGGCGGCGGAACAGGTGCAGGGCCTTCTCGGGGATTATCTGGAGGCCCGCCGCAGGGAGTCCCGCAATTACTCGCCGGACGCCTACCGCCTGCAGGAGGCCGCCTCGGTGGAACGCCGGGGCACGGCGGTGGTCCTGTGCGTGGGTCAGAACGCCCGGGCGGAGACGGCCGCGCTGCTCGACGGGGAATAGCCTTGCGCGGGCCTGACCGATCCGATATAGAAGGAGCTTTGACGCGATGAGATCTTCCGACGGGAAAATCAACCGCAGATACAACAAAAAAGACGTGCGCACGCCGCTGGTGATCATCCTGGGCGCGCTGCTCATCCTTTTGATCGTGGTGATGCCCAAGCAGCCTGTCAACATGGCTGTCAACGGCGCCGGGCTGGATTCCAGCCTTCACCGGGGCCTGGAGCTGTCCGAGATCATGAGCGACAACGCCAGTACCCTGCCGGACGACCACGGCCTGTTCGGCGACTGGGTGGAGATCGTCAACACGACGGACGGGGACATGAACATCAAAAACGTGGGCCTGTCTGACCGGTCCGACAGGATCAAGTTCCTGTTCCCGGACATGAGCCTCGCCCCGGGAGAGCGGGTGGTGGTGTTCTGCGACGACACCAACGCCAATGAGGCGGGGAGCGTTCTCCACGCCAAGATGAAGCTGTCCTCCTACGGGGACACGGTGTTCCTTTTCGACGCGTCCGGCGTGGCGATCGATCACGTGACGGTGCCCACCCTCAACCAGGACGAGAGCTACTGCAAGGTCAACGGGGAGTGGGTGAGCAGCAATGAGGCCTCTCCCGGGTTCCCCAATACCATCGACGGGCATCTGGACTATCTGAAGAGCTACCAGGTCAATCCCGGCGCGGTGGTGATCAACGAGATCATGGCGGCGCCCCGGTCCGGCCTGAGGGACGAGGACGGCGAACTGTCCGACTGGATCGAGCTTTACAACACCACCGACACGGCGATCGATCTGAGCCAGTACGCCCTGTCCGACGACGACACCCGGCCCGTGAAGTGGACTTTCCCCGCCGGCGCGGTGATCGCGCCCCACGGGTATTACCTGGTCTTCTGCTCCGGCAAGAACAAGCTGGAGGCGGCCACGCTGTATCCCCACACCAATTTCGCCGTCAGCGCCGAGCGGGAGACGATCGTGCTTTCCAGCCTGACGGGCCAGCTGATGGACCGGGTGACCATCGACAATCTGCCCAGGGACATGACCTACGGCCGGGATCCCTACACCCTGGAGTGGAAGGTGTTCACTCTGGGCACGCCCGGCGCGCCCAACAACATCTCGGGCGCCGCCCGGGCGGACGAGTATCTGCGGGCGAAGAACCCCTATTTGGTGTATATCACCGAGGTGATGTCCTCCGCCGACGCGGTGGTGGCCGTCAAGGGGGAGCGGGCGAGCGATTACGTGGAACTGTACAACGCCGGGAGCGCCTATGTGGACGTGAGCGGATGGGGCCTGAGCGACAATATCAACTGGCCCCGGAAATGGACTTTTCCCCAGGGCGCGGTGATCTATCCGGGAGAGTACAAAGTGATCCTGCTGGACAAGTCCGCTTCCGCGGGATCGGACGCGTCCAGGCTCCACGCCTCCTTTGCCCTGTCCAGCGCGGGAGGCGAGATGATGACCCTGTCCGACAGCCGGGGCGAGGTGGTGGACCGGCTGTACGTGCCCCGGGTGCCGACAGACTACTCTTACGGCCGATCCTTGGGGAAGGACGGTTTTTTTTATTATGACGCGCCCACGCCCGGCCAGGGCAACGGCACGGGCTTCACGGGCTTTTCCGAAAAGCCGTCGTTCTCCGTGGCCGGCGGCCTGTACGAGGGCCAGATCGATGTGGAGGTCCTCTGGAGCGGGGCGGGCCAGGTCCGCTACACCCTGGACGGCAGCATCCCCACCATGACCAATTCCCAGGTCTATACCGGGCCCTTTCACGTGACCGCGACGAGCGTGATCCGCGCCAGGGTGTTTGAAAGCGGGCTCCAGCCCTCCGAGACGGTGTCGGTCAGCTATGTGATGAACACCTACTACACCCTGGACGTGGTGTCCCTGATCGTGGATCCGGACGAATTGTGGAACCCGGAGGACGGCCTTTTCACCGTGGGCGACAACGTGGACAAATCCAAGGGCATCCCCTTCAGGAACACGATCTACCGCAAGTACGGCAAGATCAATCGGCCCGGGTACGTGGAATACCTGCTCCAGAGCACCGGCCGGGCGGTCTTTTCCCAGGCCATGAAGATCGACCTGATGGGCGCCTACAGTCTGGACATGCCCCAGAAGAGCATGAAGATCCGCGCCGCCGGCGGGTCCGGGAGCAAGTATTTCGAATACCCCCTGTTCGAGGATCGGCCCTACACGTTCTACAAGTCCTTCACCCTGCGCAATTCGGGCAACGACTGCGTGTGGACCCGGGTGTCCGACGGCGTCCAGTCCCGCCTGATCGACAAATACATCGATACGGACATCATCACCCTGGCCTGGAAGCCGGTGCTGGTGTATATCAACGGCACCTACTGGGGGCATTTCAACATGCGGGAGCGCAAGGACGCCTACTGCATCGCCCAGCACGAGGGGCTGCCGCTGGACCAGGTGCGGGACATCAACATCATCCGCGCCAACTCCTCGGTGGTCCAGGGCACCAATACGGACTACCTGGCCATGCGGGACCGGATCAAGGAGTCCCATCCCAATATCAGTCAGGAGGACAGGGCGTTCCTGGATGAGAACATCGATGTGGACAACTACCTGGACTGGTTCTCCATCAAGATGTTCTTCGGGGACTCCGACCCCGGCAACATCCTGTTCTACCGCCTGCCCACCAAGGGGAGCCGGTGGAAGTGCCTGATCTTCGATATGGACTACGGCCTGTTCCGCTCCTATTTCGATTCCCCGGCTTCCTATATCAAGGAAACGGGCATGGGCCAGGAGAAGATCAACAACGTGATCTTCCGCAAGATCCTGGAGGTGGACGAGTACCGGGTGCTCTTCTACCGGAAGATGGGCGCCATCTACCAGGTGATGACCACCGAGGTGATGCAGAAGGAACTGGACGAGTGCGTCGCGCGGATCGAGACGGAAATGCCTATTCACTTTGAGCGGTGGGCGGAGTATAATGACAGGGTCATCAACTTCGACTCGCCCCTCACCTCGGACGGCGCCCTGCGCTACTGGAGAGAGCGCGTGCGCCGTATGCGGGAGGAGACCATGGTGCTCCGGCCCTATTGGATCTACACCCTTTTCCAGCAGGCTTTCGGCCTGAGCACCGACGAGATGAACTTTTACTTCGGCTCCCCGCCGCCGGTCAAGCCGGAAACATAAGTTTTGAGGATCACCCATTTCACCCATGAAAGGAAGATAATATGGACACCATCGGCAAAAACGACATCGTCAGCGGTTCCGCATTCAGCAACTGGTTCGCTTCCCAGCTGTCCAACTTCACCCCCGCCAACGTGGCGCTGTGCCTCCTGGCCGGGCTCGTGGTGGGCGTGCTGATCTCCCTGGTCTACAAAAAGACCTACCGCGGGGTGCTCTACAGCCCGTCCTTCTCCCTGACGCTGATCATGCTCACCCTGGTGACGGCGCCGGTGGTCATGGCCATCGGGTCCAACGTGGCCCTGTCCATGGGCATGGTGGGCGCCCTGTCCATCGTGCGTTTCCGCACCGCCGTGAAGGATCCCCTGGATACGGCCTACATGTTCTGGGCCATCACCATGGGCATCCTCCTGGGCGCCGGGCAGTACCTGATCGCCCTGGTGGTGGTCATCGGCATCTCGCTGATCATGCTGGTGCTGTCCTTCGTGCATTTCCGCAACCCCAACAGCTACCTGCTGGTGGTCCACTATGAGAAGGCCGTGGAAAGGGACATCGAGGACGAGCTCAAGTCCACCGTGCGCTTCTTCAGGATGCGTTCCAAGACGGAGAGCCGCAACGGCGCGGAGATGACCGTGGAAGTGCGCCTGGACCGCCGGGCCGACCTGGTGGGCAGCATGCTGTCCATCGAGGGCGTGCATGACGCCACCCTGGTGGCCTGTCAGACGGAGGCGGGTGCCTGATGGCTGTCCCCCTCAGACATGAACTGAAATTCTATATCAGCTATCCCCAGTACCTCACGCTGCGCAGCAACCTGAGGCATCTTCTGCATCAGGATCCCAACGCGGCGCGCAACGGCGGGGAATACGCGATCCGGTCGCTGTATTTCGACACGGAGTTCAATACCGCATACTACGACAAGATCAACGGCGTCAAGGACAGGGACAAGTACCGCATCCGCATCTATAACTATTCCGACCGGGATATCTTCATGGAATGCAAGACCAAGGTGGGCGCCTTCATCTCCAAGCGGAGCGTGAAGATCCCCCGCAGCCTGGCGGACCAGCTCACGGCGGGGGATCCGGCGGGGCTGGAATTCACCACCTCCGGCCTGCTCCGGGATGTGTACCGGGAGATGCGCCTCAATCTTCTGCGCCCGGTGGTCATCGTGGACTACGACCGGGAGGCCTATATCCACCCGGCGGAGGATGTGCGCATCACCTTCGACAAGAACGTGCGCACGGGCCTCAATTCCGTGGACATGTTCAACGACCGCGTGCCCACGCTGCCGGTGATGGATCACGGGGAGATGATCCTGGAGGTCAAGTACAACCGGATCCTGCCCGCATATCTGGCGGACGTGATCTCCTTCAGCTGTCCGGAAGCGGTACAGACGGCGATCTCCAAATACACTCTCTGCCGGCGCTACGAGGGCAGGGAATGATCCCGGGGGGAGGCAGGACATGAATCTGGAACAGCTTTTGAACAGGCTGAAAGCCGACCCGGTGTTCATGGAGCAGGTCACCGCCTGGAAGACCGTGCCCGCCCGGGGAGCGGAATACGTGCCGTTCCCGGAGGAGATGGACCCGCGCCTGACGGCCGCCCTGGAAAAGCGGGGGATCCATCAGCTCTACAGCCATCAGGCGGAGGCTTACCGGGCCTATCTGAAGGGAGAGGACTACGTGGTGGTGACCCCCACCGCCTCGGGCAAGACGTTGTGCTACAATCTGCCGGTGCTCTCCAGCATCCTCAGGGATCCGGACAGCCGCGCGCTGTACCTGTTCCCCACCAAGGCCCTCTCGGCGGATCAGGTCAGCGAGCTGTATGAGATGATCCAGCTCACGGGCGAGGATATCAAGACCTATACCTACGACGGGGATACCCCCGGCACGGCGCGGAAGGCCGTGCGCGAGGCGGGGCATGTGGTGGTCACCAACCCGGACATGCTCCACAGCGGCATCCTGCCCCACCACACCAAATGGGTCAAGCTGTTCGAGAACCTCCGGTTCGTGGTCATCGACGAGATCCACGCCTACCGCGGCGTGTTCGGCAGCAACCTGAGCAATGTGCTGCGCAGGCTCGACAGGCTCTGCGCGTTTTACGGCAGTCATCCCCAGTACATCCTGTGCAGCGCTTCCATCCGCAATCCGGATGAGCTGGCTAAAGCCCTGACGGGGCGGCAGGTCACCCTGATCGACAAAAACGGCGCGCCATCGGGCGAAAAGCACTTGATCTTCATCAATCCGCCGGTGGTCAACCGCCAGCTGGGCATCCGCAAGAGCGTCCTGCAGGAAGCCCGAAGGGTGACCGGAATGCTGATCCGCAATGGGGTGCAGACCATCGTGTTCGGCCGCAGCCGCCTCCAGGTGGAGGTGCTCACCCGCCAGATGAAGGAACTGGTGAGCGATTCCCTGGGCAATTCCGGGAAGGTGCGGGGGTACCGCAGCGGCTATCTGCCCAGCGAGCGCCGGGCCATCGAGCAGGGGCTCCGCCGGGGGGATATCCAGGCGGTCATCTCCACCAACGCTTTGGAACTGGGCATCGATATCGGCTCCCTGGAGGCCTGTGTGCTGGTGGGTTATCCGGGCACCATCGCCTCCACCTGGCAGCAGTCCGGCCGCTCCGGGCGGCGCAGGGGCGTAAGCGCTACGTTCTTCATCGCGTCCTCGGCGCCCCTGGACCAGTTCATCGTGACCCATCCGGATTATTTCTTCATCCAGAACGCGGAAAACGCCATGATCAATCCGGATAACCTGTACATCCTGCTCAACCACCTGAAGTGCGCGGCCTATGAGCTGCCCTTCAAGGAGGACGAGGGCTTCGGCAGCGCCCCGGGCTGCGGGGAGATGCTCTCCTATCTGGAGGAGAACGGCATCGTCCATTACGCCGGCGGATCCTATCACTGGTCGGCGGAGGATTTTCCCGCCAGCGAGATCAGCCTGCGCACGGCCATGACGGAGAATTTCACCATCACCGATATCACCGATCCGGCCCATCCCCGCCTGGTGGGGGAGATGGATCGGTTCACCGTGCCCATGCTCCTGCACGAGAACGCCATCTATCTCCACGAGGGCAGGACCTATCAGGTGGACCGCCTGGATTTCGACGGCTGCAAGGCGTTCATCCGCCAGGTGCAGTCGGACTATTACACCGACGCGGATCTCAATGTGAGCCTGAGCCTGCTGGACGTGGAAAAGCAGGAGGGCGCCGCGGCCCTGGGCGAGGTCAAGGTGACGGCCCTGGTGAAGGTGTTCAAGAAAATGCGCTTTGACACGGGGGAAAACGTGGGCTATGGCCCCGTGCGGCTCCCGGAAACGGACATGCACACCAGCGCCGTGTGGTTCACCCTGCCCCAGAGGTATCTTGGCAGGTTCGGCCGGGACGCTCTGCAGGGCGGCATGCTGGGGATCGCCAATCTCCTGCGCATCGCGGCGCCCTTCTACCTGATGTGCGATATCCGGGACATCGCGGTGAACTACCAGGTCAAGTGTCCCTTCACCGACGCGCCGACGATCATCCTGTACGACAACTGCCCGGGAGGCATCGGCCTGGCGGAGAAGGCCTTCACCCTGCGGGAGATGATCCTGCGCCACTGCCTGACGATCCTGAGAGACTGTGACTGCGAGGAAGGCTGCCCCTCCTGCGTGGGTCCGGTGTCCACCATCGGCCCCGAGGGCAAAAAGGCCGCCGAGGAGCTGCTCGGCCTGCTCATTTCGGAACTGAACGGTGAGGAAAACGATGCCCAGTCTTGAAAAATACGACCGTTCCCTGGATTACACCTACGCGCCGGGGATCTTTCCCAGCATGGAGGCCCTCACGAAGGCCCCCGAACGGGTCCGCCGTCTGCTCCTGGACGAGAACGCGGCCGGGGAGGGGATCGACGATCTCCTGCGGCTGTGCGATGCAAAGCGCGTGCGCGTCGAGGTGGCCTCCAAGGTCTTGAGGCGGGTCAGCGGCAAGGACAACTGCTTCGCGGCCGCGGTGACCGGGAAAGTGTTCTCGCCCCTGACCGGGGCAAGGCATGTGGTGCTCCACCACGTCATGGACCGGGGCAACCTGGGCACGATCCTGCGCACCGCCCTGGCCTTCGGGTATGAGGACGTGGGGATCATCCGCCCCGCGGCGGACGTGTACGACCCCCACGTGGTCCGCGCCTCCATGGGGGCCGTGTTCTCCCTGCGGGTGCGGGAGTACGATTCCTTCGAGGAATATATGCAAAAGGAGCGTCCCGGCGGGATGTATCCCTTCATGCTCACGGGGTCCTGCCCCGTGGAAGAGGCCGCCGCGTCCCGGCCGGAGAGGTTTTCCCTGATCTTCGGCAACGAGGGCAGCGGCCTGCCGGAGGCGTTTTCAAAGATCGGCACCCCGGTGCGCATCCGCCAGACGGACAGGGTGGACTCCCTCAACCTGGCGGTGGCGGCCGCGGTGGGGATGTATACTTTCAGGCCGGAGGGTTTTTGAATGGGTATGGAACAGGATATCGCCCGGCAGGTGACGGAGGCCCTGGAGGCCCTGACCGCCGCCGGCGGGCTTCATGCGGGCAGCCTCCTGGTGGTGGGCTGCTCCACCAGTGAGATCGTGGGCGAGGATATCGGCAAGGGCAGCGTGCCCGCCCTGGGGCCGGTGGTGGCCGGCACGGTGATCTCCTTTTGCGCGCACCGGGGGATCGTACCGGTCTTCCAGTGCTGCGAGCATCTCAACCGGGCGCTGGTGATGGAGAGGGCCGAGGCGGAAAAACGCGGCCTCACCCTGGTCAACGCCGTGCCCCAGCCCAAGGCCGGCGGCAGTGTGCCCGCGGCGGCCTGGGAGCTGCTTGAGGATCCCTGCCTGTGCCTGAGCGTAAGGGCGGACGCGGGCATGGATATCGGGGACACGCTGATCGGCATGCATTTGAGGCCCGTGGCGGTCCCCGTCCGGGCATCCGTCCGGGCGGTGGGGAAGGCCAATCTGGTGATGGCCTATTCCCGCCTGCCCTATATCGGCGGCAGCCGGGCCGTCTATCAGTGACAGGGCCGGAGCGACCGCGTAAAAACTGGGGCTGTTGCACAGCCCCGCGCACGAAAATCTGACGATTTCCGTGCGATGTCTTCAGAGGTATGAACCCTTCACCGATCCTGCGG
>CACZOZ010000228.1:0-2133 GCA_902782865.1 uncultured Eubacteriales bacterium | reverse complement strand
GTTATCATTGTGCGTCGGGGCCCGATATGGTATAATGCCTTAAATCCGGCTTAAATCCAGACATTTTGGGGGCGTCAGTATGAAAAAATCGATCCTTGTCATGATAACGGCCGTCCTTCTGGTCAACACGGCGCTGATATTTATCGGCGCGGCGGACCAGTATATCCAGCCCCAGAACGATACCGCCTGGCGGAATGCGTACAGGAACTTCGTGATGGGCAAACAGTACGAGAGCGTGGGCATGCCCGATTATCTGAGGGACGGGTATCAGGTGACCGGCGTGCGCGGCACGTCCTATCAGCTGACCTATACGGGGAAGGATGATTCCCCCATCTGGTTCGCGCTCCACGACATGGACAGCGACCAGATACCGGAGATGATCGTGTTCAACGGCATCGACAGCGCGGGCGGCGACCGCTGCCATGTCTATACCTGCCAGAACGGCACCTTGCGGCACCTTGGCACCATGGGCTTCAAGTCCCTGAAGTTTGCCTACAGCAGCGATCAGCGGTTCCCGGGCCTGGTGCAGACGGACGGCGGCCACGGCGTGTACAGCACCTACTACTGGTTCATCATGAACGGCGTCCCGCGCTATGAGATCATCCAGAGCGTGAAGCTGACCGGGACCCCCGAACAGCACACTCAGAGCATCGTGCGCGAATCGCAGAACGATCCCCTGTACTACTGGTATGTGGGCACCACCTTCACCGAGCTGCCCCACTGGGACGCCGCGACGATCTCATCCCGGGGCTGGGACCGGTTCGTGGAGGAAGCGTATTACAGCCACGCCAGGCAGCAGGCCTATACGGCCACCCAGCCGCCCGTGGTCACCCGGGCGCCCGTGGTGACCTGGGCCCCCGCGCCGACCGCCGCGCCCACTCAGGCGCCGGAGATCTACGGCCGGGCGCTGGGGGATATCTCCACCCGCAGCGGTCCCTCCTCCTCTTACAAGGATATGGGCACCTATAATGTGAGGGGCCAGCTCCTCCGGGTGCTCTCCCGCGCCCAGGACGCCCGCGGCCTCTGGTGGGTCAAGTGCGAGATCCCCTACAGGAACGAGCTGAGGGTGCTGTGGTGCCTCTATGAGCGGTTCGAGCGGAGCTCGCTGCCGCTGGAGTCCATCCCCCTGGAGCCGTGAGGCCGGCTCTCACGATCCGTTAAACGGATCCTATCTGACGGCGAACAGCCCTCCCGCTCCGCCGGAGTGGAGGAACAATACATCGTCTGTCTCACGGAACATGCCTTCGCGGGCCATTTTTATCAGGCCGGCGAAGGCTTTTCCTGTATATACCGGGTCCAGGAACAGCCCTTCTTCCCGGGCCATGAGGTCGATGGCTTCATTGCCCTCGGGGGAGGGGACGGCGTAGCCCAGGCTGCACATGTCCGTGAGATGAAAGTCCTCCGCCGTGACGGTGATGTCGGCCTCAAGGAGCGCCGCCGCTTCCCGCATGAGCCGGAGCGTGATCTCATCGAAGGGCTCGGTGTCCACCATCATGCCGTGGACCGAAGTGCCCCGGAGGAACAGTTTCGCTCCCAGGGCCAGGCCCGCCATGGTGCCGCCGCTGCCCTCGGCGCAGATCAGGTGATCCACCCTCAGGCCCTGCTCCGCGATCTCCCGGGCGCAGTCCACGTATCCCAGGGTGCCCAGGGCGTTGGAGCCGCCGCAGGGGATCTTGTACCAGGGCACGCCGAGGCTTTTACCGATCCGGTCCATCTCCCGGTAGATATCCTCATAGTCGTCCGTGTCCATGAAGATGACTTCCGTGCCCATCAGCTTTTCCAGCAGCTGATTGCCCAGGCACTCGGTCACGCCCCGCTTTTTCAGGATCAGGATGGGCTTCAGGCCCACTTTGTTCGCCGCGGCCGCGGTGAGCATCGCGTGGTTGGACTGGGCGCCGCCGGTGGTGAACACCACTTCGGCGCCCCGGAGCTTCGCGTCCGCCAGAAGGAACTCCAGCTTGCGCACCTTGTTGCCCCCCAGGCCGAGGCCCGTCAGGTCGTCCCGCTTGATGTACACGTTGGTCTTGAGCTCGGCGCTGACATTGTCGAGGCGCTGGATGGGGGTGGGGAAAAGGCCGAGTTTCAAACGGGGAAGATCGTTGAGGGATCTCATATGCCGCTCCTTTCATCATG
>CACZOZ010000227.1:0-7750 GCA_902782865.1 uncultured Eubacteriales bacterium | reverse complement strand
TCGATGATCTCCTTGATGTGCTCCGTGGCCCGGGGATGGATCGTGGCGGGGCGGATGCCCAGGGCGGCGGCGTCCTTCCGGTATTCCTGAATGAAGCGGTCGCCCAGCTCCTTGACGGTGATGCCCTCCTCGTTGGCGCGGCGGATCATCTTGTCGTCGATATCGGTGAAGTTCTGCACGAAGGTCACTTCATAGCCCCTGTGCTCCAGGTAGCGGCGCAGCACATCGAACACGATGAAGGGCCGCGCGTTGCCGATATGGAAGTAATCGTACACGGTGGGGCCGCACACGTACATCCTGATCTTTCCCTCCTCCAGGGGCACGAGGGTCTCTTTTTTCCGGGTCTGTGAATTGAAGACTTGCATTTATTTTTCTCCTTCCTGTTTCTCGTTCTTGATATCGTCTTCCAGCTTCTCCATGCGGTCTCTCAGTTCGGTCATCCTGTCCAGGACCGGGTCGGGCAGATCGACCTGGTCGAGGTCCACTTCCGTGACCGGGGCGCTGCGGCGCACCACGCGGCCCGGATTGCCCACCACGGTACAGTTGTCCGGCACGGACTTAAGCACCACGGCCCCGGCGCCGATCTTGACATGATCCCCGATGGTGATGGGCCCGAGCACCTTGGCCCCGGACCCCACGGTGATATAGCTGCCCAGGGTGGGGTGGCGCTTGCCCGTTTCCTTGCCGGTGCCGCCCAAGGTGACCCCCTGATAGAGCGTCACCTGATCCCCGATCACGGTGGTCTCGCCGATCACCACGCCCGTGCCGTGATCGATAAAGAATCCCCGGCCGATCTGCGCGCCCGGATGGATGTCGATGCCGGTCTTCCTCTGGGTGCCCGCGCTGATGATCCGGGCCAGGAGGTAATGCCCCTTCATGTAGGCCCGGTGAGCTCTGCGGTGCCGGCGGATGGCCCGGTAGCCCGGATAACACAGCATGACCTCAAGGACACTTTTTGCAGCCGGGTCCCGGTCCATGACCGCGCGGATGTCTTCCTTCATCTGATCGAACATGTTCCCCTCAATAAAACAGCCGCCTCCCAAGAGGCGGCCTGATCATATCAAAACCGCGATCCACTCATGGAATCGCCGCGGACGATAACGCGCCGTATCGCGGCGGAGGATACTGAAAAATTCCCCTCCGCAGGCTCCCGGGGGCACTGCCCAAACCCGATGCCGCGCTCACAGCCCATGGCGCGCGCTCTCTTGAGATCGGGGGTGCTTCAGGCGTTTTTCCCGTTCACAGCCGACTGTTATTATCCGCCAATACCGGTGGAATGTCAACCGGAATTTTCGGATCTTGACAGTACCACGGATCCTTCTCTCGCTGTTCTGGGCATATACAGTCACCTGGCTCCTGCTAAGGAGAGTATAGCACGGCTGAAATGATGGGTCGATCAGAACCGTCCCCGGTAGTTTGCTGCAGATAGACCACGTTACTCACAGCGGCAGGCTCAGAACCCCAGAGGCTCCCCCACCAGGATCACGTGGATGCGGCCGGCATGCCGGGAGAACCGGGTGATCAGGAACTGGCAGCAGATCGTGTCCGGCGACAGGCAGTCCATGCAGGAGCCCGTCTTGGCGCAGGGCGTGCTCAGGCCGAAGCGCTGGGCGTTGGTGGGCGCCGCCACGCCGCGGGCGCGCTTCATGGCCGCGTCCACATCGGAACAGACCTTGTTGATGCTCACGATGAAGATCACTTTTTTCGGTCCGAAGGCGATGTTGGACACCCGGTTGGAGTTGCCGTCGATGTTGATGAGGATGCCGTCCTCCGTCATGGCGTTGGCGCTGGACACGAACACGTCCGCGTCGCAGTTGGCCAGCTTGACCTCCAGGGGGTCCATTTGGCTCCGGTCGATAAAGCGGTATCTGCCGCTCTTAAGTTCGTCCGTCAGGCCGATCTCCTGCGCGCTGAAGCAGCCGCCCATGCCCACGCTGCCGCCCTCGGGGATCAGGCTCAGGGCGGTCTTTAAGGCCGCGGCCTTATCCGGCGCCCAGTAGCCGGTCATGTTGCGCTTTTCCAGGCCCTTGATGACCTTCTGCGCCAGCAGCTCATTGCGCTTGACCACGAATTCGTTCATGATGACGCTCCTTTCTCAGATCAGCTTGCTGCCGCAGTAGGTGCACAGGCCGTTTTCGTCCGGCTGCGCCTTGGCCATGCAGTAGGGGCACAGGATCGCCTTCCCGGCAGCAGGCGCGGGCGCGCTCACCGGAGCGGGCGCGGGCGCCGGGGCGGGAGGCGGCACGGGTGCGGACACGCTGCCCCGCGCGGGATCGAACCCGCGGCCGGATACCGGCGCGGCAGGATCGGCCCCATAAGCAGGCGCGGGCGCCTTAGTGAATATCTGGGTGAAGGCCTGCCCGACGGTCTGCGCCGGCGAGGGCCTGCTCAGCAGGATATCGCGGATCTGGTTGGCCAGGGCGAGATCTCTCTGATATTCCTCGCACCGGGCCAGGTCCGGCGGATCGGGAACGAAGCCCTTCACCGGCCCCAGGATGGTCCTGCGCTCGACGGGGATGCCCGTTTCGATCTTCACCGAGGAGCGGTTCACCTGGAAGCGGAGATCGTCGATATAGGGATGATCCACGTCGATCTCCAGGAGGAAATCGTAGGTATAGGTGTACCGGGGCGGATCGTAGCTGACGGTCTTGCCTTCCTTGTCGCGCTGGGTCTGCTCGGTCTTGCGCTCCCGCACGTCCACCCGCACGTCCCGGATCTGGCTGAGGCTGAACACGTCCGGATTGTCCCCCATCCCCCGGCCGGAGGACAGTACGAGGAACTGCCCCTTGGCGTGGTCGATGAGCACCTTGGCCATCTCGCCCAGGGTGGTGTCGGCCCTGAAAGCCGCCGCGCGCGCCCTGTTGGCTTCACGGTCGCGCAGCTGCGCCTTGATGTCGTTCAGGGTCGACCGGCGGCGGTCCGAGAACCAGGGGGACAGCTTTTCCGCGCAGTTCTTGCACATATTGCCGTCCTCCACCTTGCGGTTGCCGAGGAATTTGATCTGCTCCCCGCAGATATCGCAGTATTTCTTACTGAACAGGCCCATACGATGATCCTCCTCCCGGAAAATATGCATTTTGAAGAAAACTCACGCCATGATTATAAAAAAAGCGCCTGACAAAGTCAAGCGCTCCGTGCCGGCCGCTAAGGCCTGATCACCGTGATCGGATGGGTGTCCGGGATCTCCACGAAGGGATGATCCTCCAGGTACTTCAATATCAGCTCGCTGATATCGGTCTGGATCTCCCGGATGACGGGGCAGGACCGGTAGAAGTCGAAATCCCCGGTGCCCGTGGCCCGGTAATTGCACATGCACAGGCTCAGGCGGTCCTCCGGCAGAATGGGCCTGCCGGCTTTCACCATGGATGTGACGCGGTCCCCCACGGGCCGTCTCAAATCAAAGGTATAGTCAAGGCCGGCGAAATAGTCGTAGTTGTAGTGGGACTCCTTGGGCCTGAGGAAATGCTCGCTGATGTGCACGCGCCCCTCAGCGTCCACGTCGAAATAGGACGCGCACTGCTCCAGGCCCTGCTTGAGCACCGCGCCGGTCACTTCCTTCACCACCAGGGTGTTGGAATAGACGTAGCTGGCCACCACATCCCGCACCGTGACAAGGGAATCGAATCCCCGCACCACGTTGGCCAGGGCGGCGCAGCTCAGATCCGCGAAGGATGCGGCCAGCTGCACCCGGTTGAAGAGATCCGCGATGGCCGAGCCGTTCAGCGCCATGGAAAGCTTGTCCTCCGGCCAGATCGGGCGGCTCAAATGCCCCACGGGATGATCCAGCCAGGCGTCCAGGTCCCGCATCAGGGAGGCCTCTTCCTCCGTCATGAACGCGTGGTCCGGCACGGGGCACAGTTCGGAAGAAAAGCGGCCCGACTCATCCATCTCCACGCGGATGTATCCCACGGCGTTGGCCGGCGTCTGGACGATCAGGGTATCCCCCCACTTCCCGTTCGCCAGGCCGATGTGCTGATGACCGGTGAGCAGCAGGTCGAAGGGGACCTTTTCGCAGATGCGGCAGGCGATGTTCTCGTCCGTTTCGGACAGGAGGCGCCCGGTGTTCAGATCCCGCTCGATGCCGCCGTGGTAGATGCCCACCAGCACGTCGCAGTCCAGCTTCCGCGCCGCTTCGGCCGCCGCCTCCAGGGGATCTGAGACCGTCAGGCCCGTGAGGTTCTCCGGGCGCTCCCAGCGGTTGACCCAGTCGGTGCAGATGCCCACGAGCCCCACCCTCAGGCCGTTCCCCATCACGCGCACCGCCGAGGGGAACAGTTTCATTTCCCCCTTAATATCTGTCACGTTGGCGCACAGGCACACGGCCTCCATCTCATCCAGGTATTTTTTGAGATGCTCCCGGCCGTAGTTGAAGTCGTGATTGCCCAGGGTGAAATAATCATACCCCCGGGCGTTCATGGCCCGGGCGATGGGCAGTTCCACCCCGTAGGCGTGAGCGTAATAGGTCATGGGCGAGCCCTGGATGGTGTCCCCGCCGTCGATCACCAGGGTGTTCCCGTCCTTGGGGAAACGCATGCCCAAAAGCCCCATGGGCAGGGGCTTCCGGGACGCGAAATTGGTGGGGTACAGGTAGGCGTGGGTATCGGAGGTGAAATAGATCGAAAGTCTGCTCATTTGTCAGCCTCTGGCCAGTTTGGCGCGGACCCTGGTGGAGAACATCTCGATCAGGATCATCAGCACGATCATGCCGGTCAGGTAGGAGCCCACCATGCTCCAGCGGCTGGAGTTCATGCACTGGATCAGGGCCGCGCCGATGCCGCCGGCGCCCACGATGCCCAGGGTGGTGGCGTCCTTGACGTTGATGTCGAAGCGGTAGATCACCGTGGAGATGAAGTTGGGGATGATCTGGGGCAGGATGCCGTAGCGGATCTTCTGGAAACCGTTGCAGCCGGCCGCGTCCAGGCTCTCCAGGATCTTCACGTCGATATCCTCGATGGCGGTGATGTACATCTTGCAGATCATGCCGATGGAGCACACGGACTCGGTCACCACGCCGCAGAAGGCGTTGGGACCGGTGACGCGTATCCACATCAGGGCCCACACCAGGGCGGGGATCGTGCGGATGCCCAGGATGACGGTCCTGAAGATCACGGCCACCCACTTGGGCACGATCTTGTCGCAGGCCAGGAAGCTGAAGGGGATCGCCAGGACGCCGCCGATCAAAGTGCCCAGCACGGCGATGGCCACCGTCTGCAGCAGCTGGAAGGGCACGCCCTCATTGGTCAGATTGAACAGCAGGTCCAGGTCCGGATGCAGAAGGCCGTTGCCCACGCCCTGGGCGATGGTGATGCCCTTGGTGGCCAGGCCCTTATAGGTGATCGAGGTGCCGCTCCAGCCCAGGAGCGCGGCCACGATCAGCACGATCAGAGTGTAGAGCCACCACAGCCTCGGCCGGGCGGCGTACGCCTCCTCGATGGAGAGGGGGCGGTCATTCGTCAGCGGTGTTTTGACTTTCGCCATGCTTCTCCCCCTCCCTCAGCTGAGTTTCCTGCGCAGGTACTGGCTGGTGTTCTCGATGATGAGCACCACCACGAAAAGCCCCAGAAGGATCGCCCCGAGGCTCTCGTAATCGCGCCAGCCGATCACCTCGTTGATCAGGATGCCCAGGCCGCCGGCGCCCACGTAGCCCAGGATGGCCGCCGCGCGGATGTTCATCTCCAGGCTGTAGAGGCAGTAGCTCAGGTAGGTGGGCAGGATCTGGGGCATGCAGGCGCTCCAGAAGGCCTGGAACTTGTTGGAGCCGAAGCTCTCGTTGGCCTCGAAGGCGCCCATGTCGATGGTCTCGATGGACTCGTACATCATCTTGGCCACGATACCGAAGGTGAACACCACGATGGCCACCGTACCGGCGAAGGTGCCCAGGCCGAAGATCAGCGCCGCAAACTTGGCGATGATCAGGGTGGGCAGCGTGCGGATGATCATCAGCAGGATCCTCAGGGCCCACACCACCACGGTGTTGCGGTTGATATTGGTGGAGGACAGCACCGCGATGGGCAGCGCCAGGGTGGCGCCCAGCACGGAGCCCATGACGGACATCTTGATGGTGTCGAACAGGGCGCTGAAGAGCTTTAACGTATAGGCGCTGTTCTCGGCGTTCCACAGGCCGGTGTAATAGGTCCAGTTGGGGTGGAAGATCCGGCCCAGGATGTAGCCCAGCTGGGCGCCGCGCTCCATGATGATGCGGAAATTAAAGCCGGTCACTTTCGCCGAGATGATAATCACGGCGACGGTCAGGGCCGCGATGAAGGGCCCCCGAGGCATGGGCTTTTTCACGCTGTGTCCGTTGGGCAGCGTGATGGTGCGGGGCTTGAATATCCTGTCGAACAGCGGTGTCCTGACCGCCGCGGCAGATGATCTTTTCTTCATACGCGCCTCACTTCTCCGCCGTGGGGATAGCGGCGCCGTTGTAGATATCGTCCAGGATCTCCTGTGTGACCTCGGTGGTGGGGCCGTCGTACACGATCTCGCCCGCGCGGATGCCGATCACCCGGGTGCAGTAATTGAGCGCCAGGTCCACGTGGTGGATATTGATGAGCACCGTGATGTTCATATCCTCGTTGATGTGCTTGAAATCGCTCATGACCTGCTTGGCGGTGATGGGATCCAGGGCCGCCACGGGCTCGTCCGCCAGGATGATGGAGGGGTTCTGGTTGAGGGTGCGGGCCAGGGACACGCGCTGCTGCTGGCCGCCGGAGAGCTGATCACAGCGGGTGTAGGCCTTGTCCAGGATGCCCACCTTGTCCAGGGCTTCCAGGGCGTGCATCTTCTGCTCCTTGCTGAACAGGCCCAGGAGCACGCGCCACCAGGGCATGTCGGGCACCATGGAGGTGAGCACGTTGCGGATGGCCGTGGACCGGGTGACCAGATTGTAGCTCTGGAAGATCATGCCGATCTTGCGACGATAGCGGCGCATCTCCGCACCCTTGAGCGTCATCACGTCCGTTCCGTCCACGATAAGGTGGCCGTCGGTGATGTCGATCATGCGGTTGATGGTGCGGATGAGGGTGGACTTACCTGCGCCGGAAAGACCGATGATGGCGAGGAATTCGCCTTGCTCGATCTGCAGATTGATGTGGCTGAGTCCACGCGTGCCGTTGGGGTAGACCTTAGATACATCTTGGAAGTCGATCATGTGCTTCACCTCGTCTACGTGCACCTACAAACGGACGATTTGCCTGTGTGCAAACACCTGCATACACGGGTGTTGCCAAGTACCCAGATGCCTATCTACAGGCCGGGCTGCCGCGTACTAGCCGCGACAGCCCGTGTTGTTGCCATTAGCGCTCCGGCAAGTTGCCAGCGAAGTACTACTGGTGCTTACTCCATAGCGGCGAGAGCGTTACGAGCTGCGTCGTAGTCGGAGTCGTTAGCATGCACATAGCCAGTGTGGCTGTAGATGCTGATGATCTCCTTGCCCTCTTCGGTGTCGGCCAGGCCGATGAAGATGTCGGCCAGAACCTGCTGGAAGGCCTCGTCGTTCAGGACGTCGGCGTTTACACCGGTCTTTGCGAGGCAGACGGTGTCGTTATAGATGTTGGGGGTAACGCCGATAACGTTGCACTCGGTCCAAATGTCGGTGCGGCCCCACTCGCTCTTCCACTGCTCTTCGTAGTCCATACGAGCGTCTGCATAGGCGCAGAAGATGTCGATGGTTTCGCCGGCAGCGAGCTGCATGAAGGCGTCGGCCTGCTTCATGTCGATGGTGACATGCGGAAGGTCGGTGATCTTCTTC
>CACZOZ010000226.1:0-6826 GCA_902782865.1 uncultured Eubacteriales bacterium | reverse complement strand
CGCGCGTGTCATGGCCACATAAAGAAGGCAGCGTTCACCGGTCATCGCCGCCTCTCTTTCCGCCGGATCATTCCTGTTCACGGCAGATTTCAGGGGAATATAGTTTCTATTGGCGGCAACGATATAAACAGCCGTAAACTCAAGGCCCTTTACCCGGTGCATGGTCGCCAGCCTGACGCCCATCCTGCTGCGGTCATCCGCCTGTCTGCGTTTCACCTCAAAGCAGGCGATCCCAGCGCTCGTGAGGTACTTTTTATACTCATCCACCAATGTACCGGTCCTCGCTACAACACAGATCTCCCGCGGATCGATGCCGGCAGATATCTGATCCTGAATGCTTTTGACCAGGGCAGCCGCTTCCTGATCCTGCGACGCATATGCCGTCACGGTCGGATGCGCGCCGTGGCTCAGAGAGATATAGCCCTTCCCGTCATCGATGCCCTCATCCAGATCGTCAAAAGAAAGGCCCACAAGCACATTCATCGCCTTGTGCCGGATCTCTTCTGTGGTGCGGTAATTCATACGGAGCCTGCCCGAGCGGCCTCTCACATTGATCCCGCATCGGGACAGGATCACCTTGTTTTTGTAAATACGCTGATGCGCGTCACCGACGATGAACAGATCATTGACATGCTCAGTCCCCGCGATCGCGCGGATCAGCCGGTAAGCGCTGGGCCCGAAGTCCTGCCCTTCATCCACGATAACAGACGAGTAAAGCCTCACTGTGGAGCCGGCCGTCAGCAGCTGAGCGCACTCGTTCATCGCGCAGGCGGAATCACACACTTTCTCCTCGTCCATCATGGCGCGGTACTCTTCAAAGACTTTCCACACCTGCATGCGCGTTTTTCTGTCCAGCCTGAGGCCGCGGCCGGGCCGGGGCGCTTTTACATATTCCGCGACCGACTGGATATTCTGGGCCTGGATGATCGTCTCCCATTCTTCCTGGAAGAAACCTTCCGGCAGGTCAAAGCTCTCCCCCGTGTAAGTCTCCGCTTTCTTCCACATATCACGGATCTGATCGCCGTACACGATGGTATAGGGATAATCATGAGCGCGGAGATAACGATTCACCCACTGATCAAGATGCACTACTTCGATGTGCTTCATCACATCCGGCGCACAGATCTTCCTCAGGTTTTCCAGGATATCGGCAGCCAGGTTCTCCGTGAATGTCGTGAACAGGATCTTTTCGCTGCCAAGGCAGTGGGCCGCCAATTCCTTCGCCCTGTGCATAGCCACAACTGTTTTTCCGGTGCCCGCGCCTCCCAGTATCCTGGCAGGCCCCTTGTACTCTTTCATCACGATGCGGCGCTGGGACGGATGCAGATAGACACGCCATTTTTCAAGCGGCGCGTTCATCATCGCTTTCAGGTCTTCCTCGCCGTCCGCGATATAGAACTGCATCTTGGTGATCGGGTTCTGGAGAGCGGCAGCCATATCGCCGGCCTTGCCGGGATCCGTTTCACCATACAGTTCGGCGATCACGTCTTTCGGATCAAGCCCGACCCGCACATAATCCAGTGCCTCGTACGCGTCGCTCGGCAGTTTATCCTTCGCCGCGTCAAAGTTTGATTCCGTCAGGGTGTGCACAAAAGCGAGCAGATCATCCGGCACACCGAGCTTCCTGAGCGTTTCATCATCAACGGAGGAAAACAGCGGTTTCTCATCGGACACCGGCGGGGTCTCCGGTTCGGGCGCCGCATCCCGCGTATCATATACCTGAATGCTGCCTGTAGCGTGGTTCAGCGCGCACCGTTTCCTGACAGCCCACTCATACGCTTCATCATGGTGATCCACCCAGAGAAGCAGGTATACATTGGCACTGTCCTCATGGATCAGGATCGCGCGATAAGCATCATCTATCCGCACCGAGCGCATATTGGGATCGGAGGCGTTCTGGATCTTTTCGTAGTTAAAGCCGTTCGCCTCCGGATTGGAGCGGAACTTGGACAGGAACTCCATCACTTTGTTCTGCTTGCCTTTGGGCAGCGCCGCAAATGAGTTAAAGAAGTCCTGTGATATCGCGACCGTGGCCTTTGTCATCGTTAAACCTCCTTCAGTGCGGCAGACACCGCTTCATAGTCCGGGCCGAACACTTTCCAGCCCCGGGCCTGCAGAGATTCCTTGTAATCCGTTTCGTCATCCGACTGTACAAGCACTTTCTTGTCTTCCCACTGAAACTCGGACATCGGGGCGTCATCCTCTTCGGAATACAGCCCGGGCTCAGGAGCGGGGATCCCATCATCCCGCAGCTTCCTGGCCAGATCGGTCACTGCCTGGTCGAAAAGGCCGTCTATGATATCTTTCCAATGCGCGTCGACAGGGACCGTATCTTCAACCTGCGGCCCATCATCGATCAGCTGATCGTACGCGTGAGCGGCCACTCCGCTCTCAGCGGCCAAAAGCGTTTTGGGGATAAACTGCAGCAGATTGCCGATGTGCAGAAATCCTCTCCACGCGGGAACAAGCTGATCTTCCGGCAGCTGATCATCAAGGATCACCGCGGCGGTCACTTTCGTTTCGTCATATACACGCATGGGCTTCCCCCGGGCATCCCGCGCGCCGGAAACGCCGTCCGCAGGCAGGCACACATAGGTATTGAGCCCGACCAGAGGTTCGTGAATACCGATCAATGCTTTTCTGAATTCCGGCATCGGCACCGTCCATCTCAGATCGGACAGGGCTCTGTACCCCCTGCTCCATTTCGCGGCGTATGTCTCATCGCCGTGTTCATTTATCTGCAACATGCCCAGCGCGGCGGCCGCCGCATATGTATGATACAGCTTGTCGCCTTCCGGTGCCGCCAGATAATCGATCAGCATCTGGAAAGAAGTTTTGCCGCTGATATCGCTCAGATGATGCTTCTGCAGCGTCTGCTTGGCGATATCCCTGCTGTTCAGCTTTGCCGACGCAAGCACTTCTTTCGCCGCGGTGTCCGCATCGCGGTCACCTTCCCCCATGATGTCCTGCCACGTGAGCGACCACACCGTCCAGCCGAGCCCCTCACGGATCGCCATGCGCTTTTTGATATCTGTTCCGACGATATCGATGTGATAGGACTTCCCGTCCGTGAACACCGACACGGGCATACGTTCCGGATTGCGCTGGGGCCGGAAAACAAAATCAGGTTTCGACGGGATCTTGACGCCCTGTTCGCCTGTCAGGGGCACCTGCAGTTCCAGCCGCCACAGGTTCTCACCGATCGAAAGGGTATAGCCCTCCTTGCCCCCGACAACGGCTTTGTTCATCTCGATCTGCCTGCCGTTCACTTTCGCCATGGACAGGGCCTCCAGGAACTTTGCCTCCAGCACGCTGTCCAGCAGGGTATTGACGGAGATCTGGCGGAGATTGTTGATCCTTTCAAGCGTATCACGCCCGCTGAGGATCTTCCTGACCATATCAACCGCGATATGGCGTGATATCTGATTGATATGGCTGGACTGACGGTAACCATATACACAATGATAGCAACCGTCCTTCTCCGGATCCGATGCGCAGCTGCAGTTCTCCATCGCTTCAAGCGCCAATTGAAGCATATCCATCATGGCATCCTTGGCCGCGGTGAGTTGTTTGAGATATCCCGTGCCGCCGGGGACCGTATCATAGATCACCATGTAAGACTTGCGCACTTCGGAATCCGGCACCGGCACATCCATGACCGTAAAGTGCAGATGGTCCACACTACCGAATTTCTTTTTAAGGCCCAGCATGATGGCCGCGGAGAAGGATTCGATCTTTTTGCTGTTCTCGATCTTGATGGCGGGGATCAGGATGCGTACAGCTTCGGACACGAATTCCCTGTACAGGAACATGCAGTTATCGAACGGATCCTTAATGCCCTGCTGCCTGGCTTTGCAGGTCGGCGTATGGATGGGCCTGTCGGATCTTCGTTGTACCATGCCGCAGTACTTGCAGATGGTAAAGCCTTTACGTGGCTGCTTTATGCCCGCCACAGGGATCGCTTTACTGAATATGTCGCTCTCGCCGAAATTGATCTCCCGCAGGGTGGCTTTTTTGACGAAATCGTAACCGAACGGCATTTCCTCGTTCCTGGTGCGGTAGCCGTAGAGCACGTCCTTATCCTCATCCACATCCACCAGGAGCTGCCGCGTATAAAAGCGGGATGTTCTGTCATCGCTCTCATCCCCACTCCTCGCCTCGGCATAGTCCATTTCGGAATAAACGGTCCGGGGGCGGATCATCGTGCATTTCTGATCGATATCCGCCCATTCGGGCGTACCGCAGCGGGGACAGTTGCCCACGTTGTGCAGGGAGGAATCCAGCGCCGCGTAACTACAGTTGGGGCACAGCCTCCAGATCTCTGGCTCGGATCCCTTCACGTCGATCCGGCTGATCTCCAGCCGCCTGCCCGCCGCGTAGAAGGAATTGTAAGGAGCAAACTCGGAAATGGCTGAGGACGCGCCGCGGCCGTATTCATAGGTCACCTTATCGGTCTCATCAAACGGGTTCTCTCTTTCCTCCGGGCGTTTCCGCCGAGTGAGGATCGCTTTGAGCGTGATGCCCGCTTCCGGGAAAGCGTAATTGGGCAGGATGCCCTCATCGGACATGAAATTGAACGTGTTCCGTTCATTCATCCTTTCAATGACACTGCTCAGCGCTTTCCGCTCCTCATGCAGCTCTTTTTTCTGCGCGTCAAAGGAGGAGTCCGTCGGTAATTTATCCAGATCATCCATCGCCTTTTTCAGTTTTCTGATATCTTCCTGCAGGCGGTCCCTGTCCCGCTTCACTTCCGTGAAAGATACCAGAAGGCGGTGTTCCGGATCATTGTCTCCCTCACCGAGAACAAAGGCATGCAGCCGCTCTTTCGTGTCTTCCTCGAGCTGGTCCCCGAACATCAGCACGAATCGGCGCTCAAGGCGTGTTTTATTGCTGTTCATATACGCGATCAGATTGAACGGAAACTCCCCGACGGGCTTGTTTTCTTTATCGACATGGTTCAGGATGCTCCCGATCTCCGTCGGGACCGCCATTTCCGTGACACCGGATTTCACCCAGCAGTCAAAACAGTAGGCCATGAACTGCCGCTCCAGCACCGCGGACGCGTTCAGGAACACAGCCGGCGGTTCAACGGAGCCTGATATCATCTCGGCAGGCTCCTGATAGAAATACAGGTCATGCTGCTTGGCCCCCGCCACCGTCACGGTAAAGGCATTGCCATCCTTGCGGCCCGCGCGGCCCACACGCTGGATATACTGAGCCTGCCCCGGCGGGACCTGACACAGCACTACCGTGGACAGATCACCGATATCGATGCCCATCTCCAGCGTCGGCGTACAGGACAGCAGGTTGGGGTCCCATGCCCGATGCTCGACCTTGTTGTGCTTGAAAGCCACTTCAAGCTCCTCACGTTCCGGCCGGTTCAGCAGGCCGGTATGCTCACGGGCATGGACGCGGACGGGGTCGCCCCGGCTGTAAACACGCCTGCTGATATCGAGATCCTCATCCACCGGCTCATAGGCTCCGCCGCAGTCTTTGCGGATACAAACGGTCCCCTGCCAATGCGGCAGGTCAGCCTTCCGTGCCGACAGCAGCTGCCCGCACCTGTCACAGCGCAGTTTCCCTATGGATGACGTGATACGGAAAGCATCGGGGTTCAGCCCAAAGACCGGCACACCTCTCGGCCCGGCCATCTTCATCAGCAGGCCGGCCTTCTCCGCTTCCGAGATGATGATCGAGACCGCGTCGGCATACCCGGGGATCTCCAGCGCGGTTTTGCCGACCGTCTGCAGAAACTTGATCGCGTACCAGCTCCTGGTCGTCAACAGTTCAAACTCTCCGACCCGGTTGTCGCTCACACCGGCGACAAAAAGCGGGGTCTGGAATCCGTCGGGCATCCATGGGATCGTCTGCGGCGACAGCACATAGCCATTGCCGCCCGATTCCACAAATCGCTTATAGACCGGCAGCGCGAACGCGCCGTTTTTGCGCATATGAGTGACCCACAGGTGGATGAAACCGGTGAGTTTCTCCAGGGAGAACCCCTCACGGATGCCCGCTTCGTTCTCGATACGGGGCAGCGCGTTCGCCGCGATCCTCTCGATCATCGCCTCATCCGGGCACGCCATGGACGCGCCGCTGCGTTCCAGAGTGCGGCCGATATGGCTGCGCAGGCCATATTCCAGCACGGTCTCCAGTGATATGCGCCGCCTGACGTCATTGACCAGGGCAGTCCTGGCTGCCTCGTTGGTAAACTTTCCCGTAGTCCGCAGTGATTCATAGGCATATTCGTCGGACATATTGTAAGGAATGAACGTGTCCACGTAAGTGCCGTCATCCATTTTGGACAGCCAGTACTCATTCAGGGCTTTCCCGAAACCGCTCAGCGGCAGTCCCTCTCCTCCGTCATCCACGAAATGCTGCACCGCGATGCGGAAGGTGGAACGCCATGTCCGCGCGTTGAAAAAGCTGGCGCGGTGGGATGCGTCCTGCACGTTGTCACTGAAGGCCAGCAGCTTTTTATCGTCATTGAAACCGGAGGCATATACCCGGGATATACCCGCGCTGATGGCGGTCGCGCTGCGCAGACCGATCAGGATCAGGCTGTGGTCGCCTCCGCAGAACGGGCACACATAGTTCCCGCGTTTCGTTTCCGGCAGGAAGAACCATACCGGGATCGTGTCCTTTCCGCAGGATGTACACCTCGGCGAGCCCTGATCCAGCTGCACGTTCAGGCAGTCGGGGCAGAACCGGTGAGGCTGATGCATCGCGGTATCGTTCTTCTCATCCTCCGCCCTGGGGAATATCATGCGGATATGCTTATCGGCGGAGAAAAACTGATTATAGAATGAATTCAGATCACGAACGG
>CACZOZ010000225.1:0-3653 GCA_902782865.1 uncultured Eubacteriales bacterium | reverse complement strand
GCCGCCGTGATGTAGGGAGCCGCCGTGATGTAGGGAGCCGCCGTGATGTAGGGGGCCGCCGTGATCACAGGGGGCGCGGTCACCACGGGCGCGGGCGCGGCGGTGATGACGGGAGCGGCCGTGACGTAGGGTGCCGCGGTGATGACGGGTGCGGCAGTCACCACAGGAGCGGCCGTGGTCTTGGGCTTCTTGGTGGGCTTGGGAGTGGCGGTCGCCTTGGGCTTCTTGGTCGCCTTGGGGGCCGCGGTCGCCTTGTTTTTGCCGGTGGTGATGACGGAGCTGCCGCCGGTGATGATGGTGCCGTCCGTGGTGATGTTTTCCACCTTCACGAAGCCGCGGGCAGGGGTCTCATCCTCCAGGAGCACCTCGATGTAGGCCCAGTCCGCCAGATAACCCAGGATGATGATGTCCGTGTTTTTCTTCAGGGTCGCGAACGCCGTGTTTTTCTCGAAGGGATCGTCGGTGATGCCGGTCTTCTTGTTGATCACGCCGTCGTCATACAGGAATTCGAGCTCGTTTTTGATCTCGCCCTGCACGTTCGAGGCCTTCTGCAGGGCGGATTTCTCGATGTAGCCGACCCGGTAGTTGCCCTTGCTCGTCTGGTAGGACATCATGATCCATTTGTCCTCGACGCCCCAGACCTTGGCGATGACGTCATTGCACGACGCGTTGCCGTTGATCCGCAGGTAATCGGTGCCGGGGCCGGTAAAGACCTTGTATCCGCCCTCGATGCGGCAGGTGCCGTAGGTATTCAGATCGCCCGGGACCATATCGGCTCTCACGATGGGATAAGCCGCTATGGTAAGCACCAGGACACAGATCACAGCCAAATACTTTTTGATCATAAGCATTCCCTCTCTCTTCAGGCTCAGCGCCATATCGCGCGCTCTCCGGGGCCGTCCCCGGGCCGCTTCATTCATTAAACGATTCATTATAGCATTTTATTCCCGCAAAAATCAAATATTTCGATTTTTCAGGCAGGAATATTCTGCCATATCCGTCAGTTCCGCAGGCTGTGCAGAGGCGCGGGGATACGGCCGCCGCGGCGGATGAACTTTTCAGACGAGAAGGGGCTGACCGCCATGACGGGCGCGTGGCCCAGCAGCCCGCCGAATTCCACCTCGTCCCCCACTTTTTTGCCCGGCGCGGGGATCAGGCGCGCGGCGGTGGTCTTCTGATTGATGATGCCGATGGCCGCCTCGTCGGCGATGATGGCGGACAGTGTCTCGGCCGGAGTGTCCCCCGGAAGGGCGATCATATCCAGCCCCACCGAGCACACGCAGGTCATGGCCTCCAGCTTCTCAAGGCTGCGGGCCCCGGCCTTCACCGCGTCGATCATGCCGATATCCTCGCTGACCGGTATGAAGGCTCCCGACAGACCTCCCACGTGGGAGGACGCCATGACGCCGCCCTTTTTGACCGCGTCATTGAGCAGGGCAAGAGCCGCGGTGGAGCCGTGGGTACCGCATTTCTCCAGTCCCATCTCCTCCAGGATATGCGCGACACTGTCGCCCACCGAAGGGGTAGGAGCCAGGCTCAGGTCCACGATGCCGAAGGGCACGCCCAGGCGGGCGGAGGCTTCCTTGGCCACCAGCTGACCCACCCGGGTGATGCGGAAAGCCGTGCGCTTCACGGTCTCCGCCACCACGTCAAAAGCCGCTCCGGGCACCTGCTCCAGGGCCCTTTTGACGGTGCCCGGTCCGCTGACGCCCACCGAGACCGCCGACTCGCCCTCGCCGATCCCGTAAAACGCGCCGGCCATGAAGGGATTGTCCTCCACGGCGTTGGCGAAGACCACGAATTTGGCGCAGCCCAGGCCCATCCTGTCCGCGGTCGCCGCAGCCAGTTCCTTGATCACCTGTCCGCACAGGGCGACAGCGTCCATGTTGATGCCGGCCCGGGTGGTGGCCACGTTCACCGAGGAGCACAATAGATCTGTCTCCGACAGGGCTCGGGGCACACTGCGCAGCAGCCGCTCATCGGCTTTCGTCATGCTCTTGTGCACCATGGCGCTGTAGCCGCCGATGAAATCCACACCCACGGCCTTCGCGGCCCGGTCCAGGGTCCTGGCCAGGGGCAGGGGATCCGGGATCCCGCCGGTGAGAAGGGCCGCGGGGGTGACGGCGATGCGCTTGTTGACGATCGGCACACCGAAATCGCCCTCGATCTCCTCCCCGATCCTGACCAGATCCTTGGCTGAGCGGGTGATCTTGTCGTAGACCTTGCGGCACAGGGCCGAAGTGTCATCGCTGACGCAGTCCAGAAGGGATATCCCCATCGTGATCGTGCGCACATCCAGTTTCTCCTGGTCGATCATGCGCAGCGTCTCCATGATCTCACGGGTACTGAGCATACGGGCCTCCTTATACCTGATGCATGGCTTCGAAGATCTCGCTCTTCTGGATGCGGATCTCCACACCGATCTCGGTCCCGAGAGCGGAGAGCTCCTCGGACAGGACACCGAAGGAGCAGTCCGGCTCACTCAGGTCCACCAGCATGATCATGTTGAAAAAACCGGATACGATGGTCTGCGAGATATCCAGGATATTGATGTTATGGGTGAACAGCACCCCGGACACCCGGGCGATGATGCCCTTGCAGTCATAGCCCAGGACCGTCACCACGGCCTTTTTGACGATATCCATACGAAACACCTCCGAAACTTAGATTCCCCGCGGCGCCACATCCGTGAGCGTCAGGCCGGGATTTTTCTCCTCCGCCAGGCGGATCGACCAGTCGTTCTCGAAGAAGAGCACGGGCTGATCCTGGGCATCCCTGCCCCGGCCGGAACTTGAGGTCAGCTGAAGGTCCTCCACGGGACGGCGCGTCTCGACCACCCACCGGACATAGCGGTAGGGCAGCCGCTCCATCACCAGATCCACGCCGTACTCGGACTTGAGGCGGTAGGTGAGCACATCGAACTGCAGCTCGCCCACCACGCCCACCAGGAACTCCTCCAGGGCGTTCTCGCCCCGTCGGAAGGTCTGGATCGCGCCCTCCTCGCTCAGCTGGGAGATGCCCTTGGTGAACTGCTTGCGCTTCATGGAGTCCAGCGGCCGCACCCGGGCAAAGCGCTCCGGAGCGAAAACGGGGATCTTCCCGAAACGGAATTTCTTCCCTTCCGTGAGCGTGTCTCCCAGGCGGTAGACGCCCGGGTCGAACAGGCCGATGATATCGCCCGGATAAGCGCTCTCCACGCCCTCCCGCTCGTCCGCCATGAACTGCTGGGGCTGCTTGACCTGCATCATTTTATTGGTGCCGGAGTGCCAGACGGTCATGCCCTTTTTAAACTCGCCGCTGACCACCCGCAGGAAGGCCAGACGGTCCCGGTGTGCCGGGTTCATGTTGGCCTGGATCTTGAAGATGAATCCGGAGAATTCCTCGTTTTCCGGCTCGATCAGGCCCATGTCGCTCTCACGGGGCGTGGGCGGCAGGGTGTAGCGCAGAAAGCGGTACAAAAACGGCTCCACACCGAAATTGGTGATGGCGCTGCCGAAGAACATGGGCGTGAGCTCGCCCCGGCGCACGCGGTCCAGATCGAACGCGTCGCCCGCCTCGTCCAGCAGCTCCCACGCCTCGCTGAGCCGCTTCCTGTAGCGCTCGCTCAGCGCGCCCGAAAGCGCCGGGTCGTCCAGCCCGATGACCGTCTTCTT
>CACZOZ010000224.1:0-4230 GCA_902782865.1 uncultured Eubacteriales bacterium | reverse complement strand
GATGATGTTGTCGTCCTCGAAGCAACGCACCACGTGTACGATGGCGTCCACCTCCCGGATATGGGAAAGGAACTTGTTGCCCAGGCCCTCGCCCCGGCTGGCGCCCTTCACCAGGCCCGCGATGTCCACGAACTCGATCATCGCCGGCGTCACCTTCCTGGGATGGTACATCTCAGCCAGCACGTTCAGTCTCTCATCCGGTACGGGGACCATGCCGGTATTGGGCTCTATGGTGCAGAAGGGGTAGTTGGCGGCCTGCGCCCCCGCCCCGGTGATCGCGTTGAACAAAGTGCTCTTGCCCACATTGGGAAGTCCTACCACGCCTAATTTCATCCGGTACACCTGCGCTTTCCGAAAAGTATTCATAGTATTATACAACGACACACCGCGGAAAACAAGCAGAAACGCCCCGGCGTCCGGGAGCGGCGGAGCGGCGGACAGCATAAAAAAGAGAGGGACCTTAAGCCCCTCTCAAAGCACGCGGGATGATCCCGCAAGTCTCTGTCGTCAGATGTCCATCAGATCGCTGAAGGCTTTCAGCGCGCCGTCCGTCTCATGGGCCAGGACCCGCTTGGCCAGGACCTTGCCCAGCTGCACGCCCTCCTGGTCAAAGCTGTTGAGGTTCCACACGAATCCCTGATACATCACCTTGTTCTCGAAATGGGAGAGCAGGGCGCCCAGGGCCTCGGGGGTCAGGCATTCGCCGATGATGATGGAGGAAGGCCGGCCGCCGGCAAAGGACTTGTTGGGATCCGCGTCCTTCTTGCCGCAGGCAAAGGCCATGATCTGGGCCGCCACATTGGCGCAGAGCTTCTGCTGGCTGGTGCTGCCCTGGATGTCCACATCCATCCCGGCCTGGCTGCGGCGGAAGCCGACGAACTGCAGAGGCACGATGTCCGTGCCCTGATGGAGCAGCTGATAGAAGGAATGCTGACCGTTGGTGCCGGGCTCGCCGAAGATCACGGGACCGGTGGGATAGTTCACCGGCTCGCCGAAGCGGTTGACCGACTTGCCGTTGCTCTCCATGTCCAGCTGCTGCAGGTGGGCGGGGAAACGGCTGAGGGCCTGGGAGTAGGGCAGCACCGCCGTGGCGGGATAGCCCTGCACATTGCGCTCATAGACGCCGATCAGGGCGTCCAGCATGGCCGGGTTCTTCAGGATATCGCCCTCGGCGGCGAGGCGGTCTTCCTCCGCGGCGCCGTTGAGGAAACGTTCGAACACGTCCGGACCGAAGGCCAGGCTGAGCACGGCGCCGCCCACACAGGAGGTGGAGGAATAGCGCCCGCCGATATAGTCGTCCATAAAGAAGGCGGCCAGGTAGTCACTGCTCCGGGCCAGGGGGCTGGTCTCACTGGTGACAGCCACCATGTGGCGGGCCAGATCCAGGCCGGCGTTCCTCAGGGCGTCCTTCACGAAAGACTCGTTGGTCAGTGTCTCCAGGGTGGTGCCGGACTTGCTCACCAGCACGAACAGGGAGCGGCTCAGGTCGATGGACTTGAGCACGGCGGCCGCGTCATCCGGGTCCACGTTGCTGATGAACCGGGCTTCCATTTTGAAGCAGCCGTTCCGGCGCGCCCAGTTTTCCAGGGCCAGATACATGGCCCGGGGCCCCAGGTCGCTGCCGCCGATGCCGATCTGCACCACGGTGGTGAATCTCTCGCCTGCGGCGTTGGTGATCTCGCCCCGGTGCACCCTGTCCGCGAACTCGGCCGCCTTGAGCCGCTGCGCCTCATAGAACTCACGCTTGTCCACGCCGTCCGCCGTGACGGCGCCGCACAGCTGACCGCGGGTCAGCTGATGGAGCACCAGCCGTTTTTCACCGGTATTGATCACCTCGCCGCTCAGCAGCGCCTCGTACTTCTCCCTGAGCTGCATCTCGTCCGCCAGGGCCTGCAGCGCCGCGAGCACTTCGTCATCCACCTGTTTGGCCGCGTAGTGATACTTCAGGCCGGCCGCCATGGGCACCGCGTATTTCGCGACCCGAAGCGCGCCGTTCTCCCCCGTCATGGCCCCGGCGAGGTCCACACGGTCCTTGAGTGCTGCGAGCCTGCCCCAGGCAGGGAAACAATCGGGATTCTTCCAGGTGATCATCGTTTTCAGCTCCCTTTCATCGATCGATTTGATCATTTTTTCCGTTCCCGGGCGGTCGGTAAGGGCCCGGGCATTCCCGCCTACATTATACATGATTTTCCGTCGGGCACGCAACAGGAAAAAGATGGGCGGCGTCCGGAACAGGTCAGGGCCGGACGCAAAAAAAGCGACATATTTTGTTTAGGAAAAAGCGGAAATATTACCTGAAAAGTGATTGAAAATTACAGATAAATCTGATATCATTACTTTACTGATGTACATCAGCCTGCTGCCTGTCCGGCGGCATCCTGCAAAAAAGCCGTAAGGTTTTTCGATAGAGCATGGGGGGATTTTGTCATGGATCGATATACGGAAATGACCGTATCCGAGCTCAGATCTTTGGCGAAAGAACGCGGCATCAAGCTGCCTGTCGGCTCCGTGAAGCAGACGATCATCGATCTGCTGAGCGAAGCCGATAAAGCGAGCGCGCCTCCTCCGGAGAAGCCCCGCGTATATAAGGTCGCGTCCATCATCAGCGACGACGAGGAAGAGGATGACACCACTTCCTATTACAGCCGGCCCACACCGGCAGCCGCGCCTGTTCCCAAGGCGAAGGAGCCCGGCACGAGCACCCTGTCCAGCATCTCCAGCAAGGCCCCGGCTTTCAACCTGGAGGGCAGCCGCACATGGCACAATCCCCGGGCGTATCAGGCTCAGAGCTCCTACTCCGGCAAGAGCGGCTGGGCTTCCTCCCAGAAGAGCGGATACATCGCCCAGGAAAAAGCGGCTCTTGAAGCTTCCCGCCAGGGGCAGGCTCCCCAGGAGGGAGGTTACGTTTCCGGCAGGAACGTAAGCGCGGGCAGGTACGAGCGGCCGATGCCCGATGAGGACAGGCTGGCGAGGGAAGCCCCCGAGGCATCCGGCGTGAACGACTATTCCGGGGCCACGGTGGCCGAGCTCCTGGCCGCCGGCGACTGCGGCGACGGCAGCGGTGTGCTGGAGATCCATCCCGACGGTTTCGGCTTCCTGCGTTCCGGCAGCGGCAAGAACAACCGGGGCGATGTCTATGTATCCAACGCCCAGATCCGCAGGTTCAGCCTGCGCACCGGGGATGTGATCGAGGGCAAGACCCGGCCCGGCAAGGACGGGGAACGCTACTGTGCCCTGTTGTACATCACGAAGATCAACGGGCTGCCCCCGGAGGAGACGGCCCAGCGCCTCTCCTTTGACGACCTGACGCCCGAGTATCCCGCCGAAAGGATCACGCTGTCCGAGCCGGATCAGTACGATCCCCTGAACACCGCCATCGACCTGATGTGCCCCATCGGCTTCGGCCAGCGCGCGCTGATATCCCTGCCGGATGACGAACACGCCGAAGCCTTCAGGAAGAACCTGGTCCGGGCAGTCCGGGCGGCCAAACCCCGAGCCGTGGTGAACACGATCCACGTGGGCGGGCGACCTGAAGACCTGGCCGAGATCAAGGCCGCAGAAGACGGCGAGAATCTGTACCTTCCCTGCGACACGCTGCCCGAGCAGGTGATCCGCAGCGCGGATATCGCCCTGGAGAGGGCCCGGCGGGAGGCGGAAAAGCAGGGGGACGCGGTGCTGATCGTGGACTCCATCGACCAGCTGGCGGAAAACTGTGTGCTGCAGGGCCGCATAGCCTCCAACGGCGACAGCGTGGGCGCTCCCGCCCTGGGGCGCCTGAGACGCTTCTTCGGGTCGGCCAGAAAGCTCAAGGAGGGCGGCAGCCTGACGGTGATCGGCCTTACGAAGCGGCCGGTCCAGCCGGAGAGCTTCGCGCAGAGCCTGGAGCGCAGCGCCAACGCCGTGATCCGTCTGCGCGCTCAGGACACCGCGTCGATGCCCCTGGGACTGGACATGGAAGCGAGCCGGTGCGAGCGCCGGGAGCAGCTGCTCACCGCGGAGGACCGGCTCCTGGCGGACAAGATCATGCTCCGGCTCAAAGGAGCGTCCGATCCTGCCGCCGAGCTGACCGGGCTGATGACCGCGTCAAAGGATTTCAACAAAGTGCTGATGAATATCATGGGCATGTGAGCCCATAAGACCGATATCCTTTGAAGGGCTGTCCCGCGCAGGACAGCCCTTCACGTTTCTCTCCGGCAGATCCGCCGCGGAAGGTTCCCCCGGAGCCCCGCG
>CACZOZ010000223.1:0-13611 GCA_902782865.1 uncultured Eubacteriales bacterium | reverse complement strand
TGAGCTTTTTGACATCGTCCGGGGCAGGGTGCCGCTGATCATCGAGATCAAGACCGGTCCCCGGGTGACGGACACCTGCCGGCTGACAGCGGAAAAGCTCCGGACTTATCAGGGCCCGTACATGGTGGAGAGCTTCGACCCGCGGGCGGTCAGGTGGTTCCGCAGGCACAGCCCCGACACCATCCGCGGGCAGCTGGTCATGGGCCTGCCGAAGGGGCGGGATAAAAATAGGACCCTCAGCCGCTGCCTGCTCTCTTCCCTTGTCATGAACGTGATGGGGCGCCCCCATTTCATCGCCGCGCATCATGAGACGGACACAGGCCTGCCCATGCGCCTTATACGTCTGTTCCGTCCGTACCTCGTAGCCTGGACCGTGAGAAGCCCGCAGCAGGCCGAAAAACTGGACGACCGTTACGACTGCCAGATCTTCGAAGGCTTCGAGCCCTGAGGATCCCTCATCCCGTACACACCGATCCGTAAAGGAGGCCTTATATGAGCATCCGTCCCATCCCGATGACCCGTGTCACGATCACCGACCGTTTCTGGTCCCCCCGGCAGAAGCTGATGACGGACGTGACCATCCCCCACATGGAAAAGATCCTGAAGGACGAGGTGGAAGGGGCCGAGAAGTCCCACGCCGTGAGCAATTTCCGCATGGCCGCCGGCGAGGAAAAGGGCACTTTCTACGGCTTCGTGTTCCAGGACAGCGACGTGGCCAAGTGGCTGGAAGCCGCCGCCTACGCCCTGGCCCTCAAATACGACGAGGCCCTGAGCCGGAGAGTGGACGACATGACGGCGCTCATCGGCCGGGCCCAGTGGGAGGACGGTTACCTGGATACCTATTTCACCGTTAAGGAGCCTCAGGGACGCTGGACCAACCTGAAGGACTGCCATGAACTGTACTGCGCGGGGCATATGATGGAAGCGGCCGCCGCGCTGCACGAGGCCGCCGGGAAGGACGAACTGCTCGGGATCTGCCGGCGCCTGGCCGACCACATCATCGACCGTTTCGGGCCCGGGAAACAAGAAGGCATCCCGGGGCATCAGGAGATCGAGATCGGCCTGATGCGCCTTTATGACGTGACGGGCGAAACGAAATACCGGGACATGGCCCTGCGGTTCCTGGACCTGAGGGGGCAGGATCCCGACTGGTTCATCAAACACCTGCCCCATCCCCCCGCGGAAAAACGGGACCGGTACTTCGACGCGGTGTATCATCAGGCGGACGTGCCCGTGAGAGAACAGACCGCCGCCCGGGGCCACGCCGTGCGGCAGGTGTACATGCTCACGGCCATGGCGGAGGCCGCCGCCGCCACCGGGGACAGGGGCCTGAAGGACGCGTGCGAAAGGCTGTTCGACGATATCACGCGCAGGCAGATGTACGTGACGGGGGCCGTGGGCTCCGCCGCCCGCCACGAGGGCTTCACCACGGGCTTCGACCTGCCGGGCGACCGCTGCCACGGTGAGACCTGCGCGTCCATCGCCATGGTGTTTTTCGCCCGCAGGATGCTGGAGCTTGCCCCCCTCGGCCGTTACGCCGACCTGATGGAGCTGGAGCTCTACAACGCCGTCCTGGCCTCCATGCAGCTGGACGGCACCCGTTTCTTCTATGTGAATCCCCTTTCGGTGGACATAAGCGTCGCGGGAAAAGAGGCCGGCTACACCCATGTGCTGCCCCAAAGGCCCCTGTGGCACGCCTGCGCCTGCTGCCCGCCCAATCTGGCACGCCTGGTCACTTCCCTGGGGCAGTACCTGTTCTCCGAGGATGAGGAGACGGTATACAGCCATCTGCTCATCGGCAGCCGGGCGCAGACGCGATTCGGCCCCATCGCCCTGGAAACGGGCTATCCCTATGAGGGCAGCGCCCGGTACCTGGTCGGCGCCGCGGGCGCTTTCACCCTGGCGCTCCACGTGCCCGGCCACGCGAAAAACGCCGTGATCACCGTCAACGGCGAAAGTTTCCCCGCTGAGGAAAAACACGGCTACCGGTATATCCGCCGCGCCTGGAAAAAAGGGGACACGGTGGAGGTATCCTTCGACATGCCCGTCAGGCGGCTGCGGGCCGACCCGCGGGTCAGGGACTGCGCCGGCAGGACCGCCCTGGCGAAGGGGCCCTTCATCTACTGCTTCGAGCAGGCGGACAATCCGTCGCCGGTCTTCTCCCTGATCCTGCCCAGGGACGCCGCGGTCACTCCCGTGGATCATCTGAGGGGCCTGCCGGAGGACATCCCCGGCCTGACCATGACCGGCAGGGCCGTCAAACCCACGGACAGCCTGTATACCGAGGAGGCTCTCCCGGAAGAGGAGTGCCTTATCACGGCCATCCCCTACTATGCCTGGAGCAACCGGGAAAAGGGCGACATGACCGTGTGGATCCGGGAAGCTTGACAAGATCGGCCCGACAGTTCAGGGGCGGCCCAAGCGCGGCCGCCCCCGGATATCATGCAGCGTTTTCTGTCATCCGGCTCATTTTCGTTCCGCTCCGCCGGATGTGACCGGCCTTTTGGCGGGCACGCCGTTGCGGCGGGGGTACTGATCCGGAGTCTCCCCCGTCTTGACGCACTTGAGCAGCAGCCTTTTTTCCGGAAAACCGGGGACGTATATCACCTGCCACGGGCTCCCGCCCATCAGGGCGGCCGCCGCGTCCCCGTCCGGCACCTCTTCCTCCCCTTTGGGGCCCTTCCAGCACAGGGCCGCGCCGCCGGTCTTCAGAAGGGGCAGCAGGTATTCCGCCAGCACGTTGGTTCCTGCCACCGCCCTTGTCACCGCCGCGTCGAACTTTCCCCGGGCGGAGGGACTCCTGCCCAGATCCTCCGCGCGGCCGCATATCACTTCACAGTTGCCGATCTGAAGAGCGCCGATGGTCTCCTTAAGGAAATCACAGCGCTTTTTCTGCGCGTCCAGGAGCGTCAAAGAAAGTTCCGGATGCGCGATGGCGATGGGCAGGCCCGGGAATCCGGCGCCCGTGCCCACGTCCGCCCAGCGGCCGCGAAGGGGCACATCCGCCAGCGCCAGCGGTTTGAGGCTGTCCGCGATATGGCGCTCCGCCCAGTCCGCCTCCGGCACATTGGTCAGGTCCATGACCCGGTTGTACCGTCTCAGGCTGTCCAGATACCCCTCCAGCAGCGCCAGCCGGTCCGGCGGCAGGATGATCCCGTGACGCTCCAGTATGGTCTTAAGCATGCCCGGCCTCCTTTTTCCCGGCGCGTCCTTCACGGAGGATGCGCAGCATCAGTTCCTCCAGCGCCCCTTTCCCGGTCAGACGGCCGCTCTTGATCTCGTAGTCCCGCTCCCGGCACCAGGAACAGAACATCCTGAGCTGCTCCAACGTGTACCGGGATCCCATCCGGATGTTCCTGTCCACGGCGAAGGGCGGGATGCCCATGATCTTCGCGATCTCGCCTGATGGGACGCGCTGCTGCCTGAGCTGCACGCAGTAGAGGACCCTGCGGCACTGCTCCCCCAGGATGGCGATCAGGTGGGGCTGGTCCTCCCCGCTGGCTTCCAGCACGCGCAGCTGGCTGAATGCCTCTTTGCCGTCGCCCCGGAGCAGGGCGTCGGACATATCGAAGATCTTGAACTCGCTTTTCTGGCTGCAGACTTTCAGGATATCCTCCCTGTCCACCGTGTCCCGGCCCGTCGTGTAGGCCGCCAGCTTCTCCACCTCGTTCATCAGCCCGTTGAGATCCAGCCCGCAGGCCTCCACCATCATCAGGGCGTCCGCGGCGGTGATCTTCCTGCCGAGCTGTCTGAGCTCCCGGGCGATGAATCGGACCGCCTGGTCCGCGTCCGGCGGCAGGCACTCCACAGCCAGAGCGTATTTGCTCACGGCCTTGAAGGCGCTCCGGCGCTTGTCCACTTCCTGCCGCAGAAGAAAAATGAGGCAGGTCTCCGGCGGGATATCCCCCAGGGCCTCCGCGAAGGCCTTCAGGCCGCCGGGAGCGCTGTCCTCGCCCGCGGGCTGATCCTCCTGGTCCTCATCGGTCTTCTCCCTCTGATAGAACGGGGCGAAATCCTTCACGATGATCACGCGCCGGCCGGCCATGAAGGGCACGGTGGTCACCGCTGTGAGGATCTCATCCTCGGTGGGCGATTCCATGACCGTCGTGTTCATGTCCCGGAAGGGATCGTCCCCCAGAACGGCGTCGCAGATCGCTCTCAAAGCGGAGGCCTTTTTATAGCTCTCCGGGCCGTAGATCAGATAGACCGGCTTTATGTCCCCGGCCTTCACATCGTCCGTGAACTGCTGATACGGATCGGGTTTTTTGGGGTTTGCGTTCGCCTGATATGCCATACCTACTCCTGTTTAAGATAGGGTGTGACCGTATAATCCCCGCCGCTGAAGCGGACCGTGACGGCCCCGGTCTCATCCGTGCGCCACAGGTCGGCCCCACAGGTCTCAAGGCGGGCCAACGTGTTGATATTGGGCAGCGCCCGGCCGCTCTCGCAGGTCACGATCAGATTGGCGGGCCTCACCGTATCGAGAAATGCCTCATACGTGCTGCCCCCGCTGCCGTGGTGGGCCACCTTGAGGATATCCGCCGGGACCGCCGCATGATCCTCATAGGCCCCGTCCAGGTCGCCCGTGAACAGGAGGCGGACGCCCTCCACGTCGATGAGCCCCGCCAGGGAATACAGGTTCGCTTCCTGTCCCCGCCGGACAGTCCCCTTTTCGGGCCAGAGGAAGATCACCCGGGCCCGCGCGGTGGCGAACTCGTCCCCCCGGGAGACATGATCGATCCGCGCGCCCTTTTCCTCAAGGAGCGAGAGGATCTCATATCCCGCAGCGTCGATCTTCTGAGTCTCGGCGCCTTCCGGCAGGAGAACGACATCCGGCACGAGCCCGCTCTCCAAAAGCTGACGCGTTCCGCCGCAGTGATCGGAATGCAGATGGGTCAGGATCAGGGTATCCGGCCGCCGACCCACGCTCAGCAGCCAGTTCGCCAGGTCGCTCCCGTTCTCCCCCGTATCGATCACCACGGTCTCCCGCCCGTCCATGAGCACCGCCGCGTCGGCCTGCCCCATGGAAAACTGGATGTACCGGACCGCGTGATCCCGTGTGAGGAGACCGCCCGTCAGGCAGATGACCACCGCGGCGGAGCCGATCAGGAGCCTGGTTTTCACGGGCGCCGTCACATACCGGGTCAGAAGGACCGTCACCGTCAGGAACCCGGCGATGGCCCACACGGAGGGCGACGGCAGCATGATCGACGCTTCCGGGAACGCCCTGAGAAGCCCCGGCAGCCAGCCGATCAAACGGTGCAGGGCCGCGGCCGCCGCCTGCCCCGCCGGCAGGCAGACGGCCCCCGCCGCGAAAATGATCAGGTATACCGGCAGCAGCAGCGCCAGAAAAGCGCAGGCCAGAGGGCTCAGGATCAGGCCCCACAGAGAAAAGCTGTGGTACGCCATGACAGAGGGCACCGCCATGCCCCATACGGCGCCCAGGGTGGTCAGCAGGGGACTCAAAAGCGCGCGGAAACGCGCTTTCCTCAGCCGGTGATCCACCGTGCCGCGCACCAGATGGATGCCCAGCACCGCGCCGAAAGTCATCCAGAAGCCGACATTCAGGACGCTCAGGGGGAACAGGGCCAGCACGATCAGAAGCGCCGCCGACAGTCCCGTCAGCGCATCCCCCGACCGCCGCCTGACGACGCGGGCCCGATCCAGGACGAACAGAACGGACGCCCGCACGGCGGACACCGGAAAGCCCAGCACCGCGCAGTACAGGGTGAGGAACACCGCGCTGATGAAAAACCGCGCCTTGACACCGGCCCCAAGACGCCCGGCGGCGCCTGTCACCAGCCCGGCCAAAAGGGCCACATGCAAACCGCTCACGGCCAGCACATGGGCGATCCCCAGGCGGTTGAAGCTCTCCCGTGTCTCGTCCGGGAGCGCCCCTCTTTCCCCCAGGAGCAGGGCCTGCGGATAGGGCGCGGATGGGCCGAACACCCGATCCATCAGCCCGGACAGCGCTTTCCGGGCCATGACGGGCACCATCCTCAGATCAAAGGGAGTCGGACCCGTCACCTCCCCGTCCGTACAGCCGGAAAAACCCAGACGGATCCCCCGCTGCAGAAGATAGAGCCTCAGATCGAAGCCGTAAGGGTTATCCGCCGGGCCCGGCACATAGACCCTGCCGGTCACCGAAACGCTTTGCCCGGCCCCGACGGCGTCCGCGAAGGCCTGCTGATCCAACGTGGAAGGCGTCATGGTCCAGTACAGGGTGCCCAGATACGTTTCCCGCCCCGCTTCATCGGTAAAGACCGCGTCCCTGAGGACGCCCCGGTATCCTCCCGCCGGCCGGGGAGAAAGGTCCTCCCCCGCCACGGCGGTGACCCGTCCCTTTCCCGCGGCTCCGGGCAGAGGCGGATGGGCCGATACCGCGCCGTAAAGCGCCCCCGCGAACAGAAAGAGCGCGCAGACAGCGGCCAGCACCGTCCGGCCCTGACGCTTTCTCAGGATGATCCACGCCGCGGAGCAGACGAGCCCGGCCGCGGGGATCAGGGGATAAAAAGGCATCCGGATGCCCGCGAGGACCCCCGCGAGGGCCATCAGGGCACAGGCCGTGAGCGGACGCTGACGGAAAAAGGAAGCTCTCAGCATGTCACGCACAGGCCGGGCTCCGCCAGCACAGTGCCCCGGAAAACCTCCCGGGCCTCTTTCAGAAGCACGCTGTCGGGCGTATGGGGCGGCAGGTGGGTGAGCACCAGCTGCCTCACCCCGCATTCCGCCGCCAGGCAGCCCGCCATCCGGGCGCTCATGTGAGGCGATGAGGGCGTATGGTCCTTATCCAGGAAAGCGCCGTCCGCCAGAAGGATGTCCGCGTCCCGGCACAGGTTTTTCAGCGCGTCGGGATCGGCCGCGTCACCGGTGTAGACGATCGCACGCTCCCCGTCCGTAAAGCGCATGGCCCGGTTGGGCATGGGATGCCGGGTGGGCGCCGTCGTGACCCGCAGCCCGGCGACAACGCATCCGTCCGTCAGGAAACGCCTGTCCACCGCCGGGCCGAACAGTTCCAGCCGTCCGGTATCCTCCTCCTCGGCGGGAAAATACACGGGCATTCTGACGCCCCGTTTCTCGAGCAGGTACTGCCAGGGCAGAAGGTCGCACATGTGGTCCCAGTGCATGTGGCTGACGCACACGGCGTCCAGCCCCGCGGGATCGGTGATCTTCGTCAGCGCCGCGAGAGCGCCGCTCCCCATGTCCAGGAGGATCAAAGCACCTCCCGCTTCCAGAAGATACGAAGACGTGGGCCTGCCGGCGCCCGGATAGGGGCCTGCGCACCCGATCACTCTCAGTTTCATGACCTGCCTCCTTTTTCAGTCCAGCGTATAGACGTTTCCGGGCCTGTCCCGCCAGGCCATGTCCAGCCCGATATCGCTGCCCACCACCGCTCCGGCCTTGTACAGCGCTGTCAGGGACACCTCCATGGCCTTTTCCGGCGTGTTGTTCTCCCCGCTCAGGTGCCCCAGGACCACCTGGCGCACACCGGTGTCCATCAGGCGCAGGACGCCCTCGGCCGAAGCCTCGTTGCTCAGGTGTCCGTGACGCCCGAGGATGCGCTGCTTGAGCGCCAGGGAATACCGGGGATTGCCCCGCAGCATGTCGATATCATGATTGCTCTCCCAGAGCACCAGATCGCTCCCCGCCACGGCCTTGAGCACCGAGGGGCGCACATATCCCATATCCGTGGCCACGGACACCGAGGACCGGCCGTGATAGAACCGGAAGCCCACGGGATCGGCCGCGTCATGGGGGATATCGAAGGTCTGCACGGTGAGGTCCCCGATATAAAAATCCTCGCCCGTCACGAAGATCCGCCGCAGGGACAGATCCACCTTGCCCAGGGCCCGCGCCATCGCGTTCCAGGTCCCCTCGTTGGCGTAGATCGGGATATGGTACTTGCGGCTCAGGATCCCCGCGCCCTTGACATGATCCGAGTGCTCATGGGTGATCACGATCCCCTGTACGCCCTCGAGCGAACCCCCCACCGAGCTTAAAGCCTCTTCGATCTGGCGCCCGCTCAGACCGGCGTCCACCAGCACGCGGGTGCCGCCCGCCGAAAGATAGCCGCAGTTCCCCGATGACCCCGAAAACAAAGGGCAGTAGATCATTCCTTCACCTCATACAGCGCCGGGCCTCCGCCCGGTGCTCTTCATTCTCCCAAAGCTTCCTCCGGCCGTGACGCCGACCGGTAAGCGCCGTTCATATCGTCCCGGATGAAGCCCTTTTCCCTCATCCCGGCCAGCATCTCAAACAGCGGATCCCAGAAGCCCTCCGTATCGTAGAACACCACATCGGCACCCGTGCCGCCGATGGATTTGACCGACAGCACGCTGAACACCTCATCCAGGGTGCCGACACCGCCCGGCAGGACGATATACATATCCGCCAGATCCATCATCAGGCGCTTGCGCTCGTTCAGATCCCGCGCGGTGATGGTCTCGGTCTGGCCGGGATGGGGCTTCCTGTCCCCGTCGAACTGGGAGATCCCGATACCGATGATGGGAGCGCCCGCCCGGCAGAACCCGTCCGCGACCGCGGCCATCAGCCCGTCCGCGTACCCGCCGTACACCAGGGAGTGTCCCTTCTGCCCCAAATAAAAGCCCAGCTCTTCCGCCGCCCGGATATATTCATCCGGCACGTCGTTGGCCGATGCGAACACACAGATCTTCATGACAGACCCTCCGTGAGATCTCATTTGCGTCAGATCGGGCGTCCCGCGTCAGACGCCGATGCTGACCGCCTCGAACTGGCTGTTGTACAATTCGCAGTACGCGCCGCCCCTGGCGATCAGTTCCTCATGGGTGCCCCTTTCCAGGATCATGCCGTCCCGCATATAGATGATCTCGTCCGCGTCCCTGATCGTTGACAGGCGGTGGGCCACGATGATGCTGGTGCGCCCCTTCGCCAGGCGCCGGAACGCCCGCTGGATCAGCTGCTCCGTACGGGTATCCACCGAGGAGGTCGCCTCATCCAGGATCAGCACCTTGGGCGGCCGGAGCATCACCCGGGCGATGCACATGAGCTGTCTCTGGCCCTGGCTGATCGCCGTGCCCCCTTCCCCGATCACTGTGTCATAGCCCTGAGGCAGACGCTCGATGAAGGAATGGATATGCGCCGCCTTCGCCGCGGCGATCACGTCCTCCAGAGAAGCGTCCGGCGCGCCGTAAGCGATATTCTCCCGCACCGTGGCGTGACGCAGCCAGGTCTCCTGGAGCACCATGCCGGCGTTCTCCCTGAGAGACCGCTTCGTCAGGGCCCGCGTGTCCGTCCCGTCCAGCAGGATACGGCCCTCATCGGGATCATAGAAGCGCATCAGCAGGTTGATCAGCGTGGTCTTCCCGCAGCCCGTGGGCCCCACCAGGGCGATGCGCTGCCCGGGAGCGGCCTCAAGCGCGATATCCCTGAGGAGGGGCTTGTCAGGCTCGTAGCGGAAATGGACCTTCTCGAAGGTGAGCGCGCCCTGCGCGTCAGTCAGGGCCCCGTCCCCCGTTTCCTTTTCTTCCGGCGCGTCCAGGAGCTCCGTGACCCGTTTGAAGCACGCCAGGGCGTTCTGCAGCTCCGTGATCACGCCCGACAGCTCGTTGAAAGGCTTGGCGTACTGGCTGGCATAGCTGAGGAACACGCTCATCTCGCCCACCGTGATGTGCCCCTGGACGGCGCGGATGCCGGCCAGCGCGGCCACGCAGGCATAGGCGATATTGTTGACCAGGCGGGTGGACGGGTTGGTGAGGCTGGAGTAGAACACGGCCTTCATGGACGCCGCGGTCATCTTATCGTTCACCCGGTCGAAGTCCGAAAGCGCTTCCTTTTCATGCCCGAAGGCCCACACGGTCTGCTGACCGGAGACCATCTCCTGGATAAAAGCCGTCTCGCTGCCGCGGGCCGCGGCCTGGGCGGCGAAATACTTCTGGGTGCGGCGGGCGATGAACCCGGCCACCACCATGCTCAGCGGGGTGAGCCCGATCACCGTCAGGGCGATCACCGGATCCATCCGGACCATCAGCATGAGAGTGCCCGCGATGGTCAGCACGCCGGTAAAGAGCTGGTCCACGCTCATCAGCAGGCCTTCCCCCAGGGAGTCGGTATCGTTCACGATCCGGCTGAGCAGGTCGCCCTTCAAATGACTGTCCAGGTACTTGACGGGAAGAGAGTGGATCTTGTCCGCCGCGGCCCGCCGGATCTCGTCCGCCGTGCCGTAAGCCAGGCGCTGATTGCACAGGGCCATGCCCCGATGGCCCGCCACCGCCAGGACGATCCAGATCCCGATCCCGATCAGGGCGTTTTTCACGGCCGAAAAGTCCACCATGCCCTTTCCAAGAAGGGCGTCCACGGCCTCGCCGCACCGGATGGGGATCATCAGCGCCGCCAGCGTGATCAGGACGGCGCTCACAAGGCTGATGCCCATCAGGCCGGCGCGTTTCCTTATAAGGCCCCAGAGCCTTTTCAGGAGACCGGTCTTATTTTTCATCGCGCGGCCTCCTTTCTCTGGCTCTCGCAGATCTCCCGGTAGACCGGGCAGGTCTCAAGAAGCTCCTCGTGCCGGCCCTGACCCACGAGACGGCCGTCGTCCAGCACCAGGATCCTGTCGGCGTGGCGCAGTGACGCCACCCGCTGGCTGATGATGACCACGGTGGTATCCTTCAGCTCCCGGAGCGCTTTTCTCATCCGGGCCTCGGTCACATAGTCCAGCGCCGAGGCCGCGTCATCCAGGATAAGGATCGGCGCGTGCCGCGTCAGCGCCCGGGCCACAGCCAGGCGCTGTCTCTGACCGCCGGAGAAATTCTCCCCGTTCTGCTCCACGACCGCGTCGAGGCCCCCGGTCTTCGCGTATACGAAATCAGCGGCCTGGGCCGTCCGGAGGGCCTCATCCAACACATCGTCCGCCGCGTCCGGGCTGCCCCAGAGGAGATTGCTCCGGACCGTGCCCCTGAACAGGCGGGCCTGCTGGGGCACCACGGCGGTCAGGGCCCTTAAGTCCTCCCGGGTGAGATCCTTCACGGGGACGCCGTACAAACGCACCTGTCCCTCGTCCGCGTCATAGAAGCGGCACATCACCTGGATGAGACTGGTCTTGCCCGAGCCGGTGCCGCCGATGATCCCCAGGGTCTCCCCCTTCCCGACCGTGAAATCAAGGCCGCTCAGGGCGGGGCTCCGGCTGCCGGGATAAGTGAAGCTCACATGCTCGAAGGCGATGGCCTCGTCCGTTTGAGGCATCGGGGCGGAAGCGTCGGGATAGGTCATGCTGCCCCGGGAAGACAGGATCTTCTCCACCCGGCCGGCACAGGCGTATGCCCGGGCCAACTGCACGATCAGGTTGGCCAGCTTGATGAGCTCCACCAGGATCTGGCTCAGATAATTCGTCAGCGCCACGACCTCGCCCCGGAGGATCAGCCCCGCGTCCGCCTGCCCGGCCCCGATATAAAGGATCAGGATGAGCCCCAGATTGACCAGCACATAGGTCATGGGATTCATCAGCGAGGAGATCCTGCCGGCCTTCAGCTGCGCTGTTTTCAGCGCCCGCATGGCGGCGGCGGCGCGGTCCTTTTCGTTCTCCTCCTGCCGGAACGCCCGGATGACCCGGACACCGGTCAGGTTCTCCTGCACCGTCCCGTTGACCCCGTCCATTTCCTTCTGGATCAGGGTGAACATCGGACGGGTCTTTTTCATGATCCCGAACACCACGACGCTCAGGGCCGCCACCACGCCGATGAACACCATGGACACGGGCCTGTTGATCCTCAGCGCCATGATCAGGGCGCCGAACACGATGAACGGCGAGCGAAGGAACAGGCGCAGGAACAGGTTCACGCCGTTCTGCACCTGCTGGATGTCATTGGTCATCCGGGTGATCAGGGTGCTCACGCCCAGGCCTTCCAGCTCCGGATAGCCCAGGGACTGGATGTGAGCGTAGACCTGCCGCCTGAGAGCTCCGGCCGTGCCCACGGCGGTCCTGGCGGAAAAATACTGGGCAGCCACCGCGCAGCTCAGGCCCACCGCCGCCAAAGCCACCAGAAGAGCGCAGCGGCCGAGGATATAACCCGTGTCCCCGGTGCCCACGCCCCGGTTGATGATATCCGCCACGATCAAAGGAACATACAGATCGAACAGGGCCTCCAGCATCTTGAACAGAGGCGCCAGGACGCAGAACACCCTGTATTTTTTGAGAATAGGCCACAGCGGCCGCATAGGTCCCCTCCCGGAATGAGCATCGGTCCCCTGAAAAAGACGCGCCGGTCAGGCCGCACCAGGCCTGACCGGAGCGCGTCAGATCAGTTCATCGGTTTTATCAGTCCATATCATCGTCGGAAAACAGCACGTTTTCGGAATTGAGCACGTGAGCCTGATCCTCCATCAGGCGCTGGAAGCGCGTCCGGTAATCCCTGGCCGCCCCCTTGAGCAGGCGGATCTGCTCGTTGATCTCTTCCTTTTTGCGCTCCAGATCCTCGATGTCGCTCTCGGCCTTGGCGCGGGCGCCGCTGACGATCCCTTCCGCTTCCTTCCGGGCGTCACCCACCATCTGCTCATAGACTTCCTGGGCCTTCTGGAGCAGCCTGTTGGCGGACTCGGCCGGTTCCACACGATTGGGCACCGGAGCCGGAGCGCTGACCGGCTCCTGGGGCTCGGCCACGGGCACACGCCTGGTGGGCGCCGGCGCGGGCACGGAGGTGAAGGGCGCCGGCTGCAGGATGCTCTGGGTGCGCAGCTGCGCCTGCAGGTTCGCGATCTGATCCTGCAGCGCGATCATCTCGTCACAGATCTCATCCAGGAACTCGTTGACCTCCTCCTGGTCGAACCCCCGCATCTTGATCTTGAATTCTTTTTTTTCGATCATCTCAACAGTGATAGCCATGTCCGAGAACCTTCCTTCCGTTAATGATTGATGGGTCAGCCCGGCAGGGCTGGGGACGATCTTCTTTTACAGGACAGCTTCGCTGCCCGTCATGTCGGGCACATAGCCGTTGGCGTAGGTCTGCTGCGCGGTAGCGGTGTTGACGCCCTCGGGCACAGCGCTCCTGTCATAATAATTCACCTGCTGCCGCCTGGGCTGCTGATAAGCCTGCTGGGCATAGGGATCCGCGCCCCGGGGCGGAGCGTAGGGACCCGCCGCCTGAGCGGGAGGCGCGTAGGGGTTCGGGTTCTGAGCGGGCTGCGCGTAGGGATTCGCGCTCTGGGGCTGCCCGAAGGGAGCGGCGGGCTGCGCGTAGGCGTTGGGCATGGCCTGAGGCTGCCGCTGGGCCGGACGGTTCGGCGTGTTGAGCTGGTTGGTGGCGGCATCCACGAACACCTTGCACTGGGCGGGGCAGATCAGATAGGCCCCGTGGCGGCTCAGCTTGGTGATCGTGGCCCGAAGGGAATAGCAGGCGCCGGAGAGCATGTCCACATAGTGGCGCATCTCCGCCGGATCGGACACCTGTTCCATCACCAGGACCACCATATCCCCCAGGCGCAGCTGGGTGATGGCGCTGTAGCAGTCCGTCACGGACCGGGCATTGATGACCCGGACGGCGCTCTCCCGTTCCTTTTCGGGCGCCGCGTTCTCCTCCGCGCCGGGGAAATAGACCAGGTTGTCCGCTTCCTTCCGGACGGGCGCGCTCTGTTCCGCCG
>CACZOZ010000222.1:0-7020 GCA_902782865.1 uncultured Eubacteriales bacterium | reverse complement strand
GCCAAGCTGCCGATCTACGGCTTTTTCGTCAACGCGTTCTTTCCCGGCTGGAGCTGGCTGATCATCACCGGACTGTACATCGTGGGCATCGCGGCGGGCATCCTGGCGGCGATGCTCTATAAGAACACCCTGTTCAAAGGCAAGGCCGTCCCCTTCGTGATGGAACTGCCCAACTACCGCCTGCCCAGCCCACGGAACGTGGCGCTGCTGCTGTGGGAAAAAGCCAAGGACTTCCTCAGGCGGGCTTTCTCGGTGATCCTGATCGCCACGATCGTGGTCTGGTTCCTCAAGAGCTTCGACTTCGGCTTCAACCTGGTGGAGGATTCCCAGGGCAGCATCCTGGCGGCGGTATCCGGCCTGCTGGTACCGGTCATGAAGCCCGTTGGGCTCGGAGACTGGCGGATCATCACCTCCCTGGTGAGCGGGTTCATGGCCCAGGAGAGCGTGGTCAGCGTGATGGAGACCCTGTTCGGCGGCGGCGTTACCGCCCTGGGCGCCGCGACGGCCGCCTCCATGCTGGTGTTCAGCCTGCTCTACACCCCCTGTGTGGCGGCCGTAGCCGCTATCCGGCGGGAACTGGGACACAAGTGGGCCCTCATCGTGGTGCTCTGGCAGTGCGGCATCGCCTGGGCAGCCGCGCTCCTGGTGCGGCTCATCGCCATGGCGCTGGGCGCGGCCTGAAAGGAGGATGCATCGATGAACTCCTGGGATGTGCTCGTCCTCGCGGCGATCATAGGCGCGGCGGCATTCGCGATGTCGCGCAGGAAACAGGCCCGGCGCAAGGGGCGATCCTGCTGCGACGGGTGCGCGGGCTGCGGCGCCAAAGACCGGGCATGCCGCTGATGCCCGACGGCCCGGGACCAGTTTCCATTTTTTCGCTGATATGATATAATCCCGTGGAATACAGATCGGAGGCCTTAAAAGTATGTTTGGAAAGATGATGAACAATTATTACTACGGCAAGAGCGGCAAGGGCGATTACACGAAGAACGACCTGCCGAAGAACAGAAAGCAGCTGTTTTTCGAGATGCTGCGCATCCGTCTGTCCGCGCTGTGCCGCCTGAACATGATGACCATCCTGATCTTCCTGCCGCTGATCATCCTTCTGACTGTGAGCCTGACGACGTACCTGCAGGGCGTCAACCAGTATCTGATCATGCAGGACACCCTGAGCGCCGCCGGCATCCAACTGAACGGGAGCCCCATCAGCGAGGAGACCATGGCGGAGATCAATGAGATCTTCGCCGCCGGCGAATACAGCGAGGAAGCGGTGAAATGGTTCCTCAACTTCAGCATCTCCGACTTCAACAAAGGCATCCTGTGGCAGCTGGTCCTCTTCGCCATCCCCTGCATCCTGATCACCGGCCCCGTCGAGACGGGCCTGGCGTACATCACGCGGAACTGGGCCCGGGACGAGCACGCCTTCATCTGGTCTGACTTCAAGGACGCCGTGAAGGAGAACTGGAAGCAGGGCCTGGGCGTATCCGCCATCACGAGCGTGGTGCCCATCACGATCTATGTGTGCTGGAATTTCTACGGGGGCATGGCCGACACCAACGGCTTCTTCTTCATCATCCCCCAGATCCTGGTGCTGATGCTGGGCCTGCTGTGGTCCCTCGGGGTCATGTACATGTATCCCATGATCGTGACCTATAAGCTCCGCTTCACGCAGCTGATCCGCAACGGCCTGATGCTGGGGATGGGGCGTCTGCCCCAGACCGCGGGCGTGCGCCTGCTGGCTCTGGTGCCCTCGATCATCCTGTTCCTGCTGCTGCTGTTCACATCCATCGGCATGTACGCCATCATCGTGTGGGTGCTGTATTACGTGATCATCGGCGTGGCCCTGAGCCGCTTCGTCAACGCTTCCCTGACCAATGCCGTATTCGACAAGTTCATCAATCCGCGGATCGACGGTGCCAAGGTGAACATGGGCCTGAACACAGAGCCGGACGAGGACGACGAGGAAGAAGAGACCGAGCAAAAGCAGGAGTGATCGGGTGTACACGGATTTTGCGAGCCATTATGACCTGATGATGGCGGACGTGGATTACGCTTCCTGGGCCGCCGCCATCGCCGGGCGCCTCACGGAGCGCGGCATCCTGCCCGGAATGAAGATCTGCGAATGCGCCTGCGGCACCGGGAGCCTGACCATCCCTCTGGCTGAGATGGGCTACCGCCTGTGCGGCGTGGACCTGTCCGGCGAGATGCTCGCGCAGGCCATGGACAAGAGCCGCCGCGCGGGACTGATGATCCCCTATATCCGCCAGGACATGACCCGGATGGAACTGCCCGGGAAGCAGGACGCTGTCCTGTGCACCTGTGACGGGGTGAATTACCTGGACGATGACGGCTGCCGGGCGTTTTTTCAAAGAGCTTTCCGGTATACCCGGCAGGGAGGCGTGATCCTGTTCGACGTGTCGACCCCGCGCAAACTGATCCATACCCTGGGAGGCTCCACCCTCACCAGGATCGAGGACGATTACTGCTATATCTGGGAGAATTCCCTGTCAAGGGATAAAAAAAGACTGACCATCCGCCTGACGGGATTTGTCCGAAACCCGAAGGGCTCATATGACCGCTTCGAGGAAGACCAGGTGCAGTACGCTCACACGTCGGATGAGCTCACCGGGATGCTGCGGGAAGCGGGATTTTCTGAGATCGGCGTTTTCGGCGGCGATCTGAAAGACAAGGCGGACGAAAGGGACGAGCGATGGCACTTCATCGCCGTACACCCTTAACACAGGAGGAATTATGCTGAAATACACGGATCCGAAGGACATGCGGGACGAGATGCTCCATCTGACGCTGATGGACGGCCAGGTGAGAGTGCTGCTGTGCCGGAGCACGGAAGCGACCCGGGCCATGGCCGATATCCATCAGCCCAGCAACGTGGCCCTGGCCGCGGCGAGCCGTATCATGACCGGCACCCTGATGCTGTCCACGATGATGAAGGACAGCCAGGCGAACGTCACCGTGATCTTCAACGGCGACGGCCCCGCCGGCCGGGTCACCGCCGTCGGGCACGGGCACAATGTCAAGCTCACCATGGATCACCCCGAAATGGAACTGCCGCTCAAGGAGGACGGCCACCTGGACGTGGGCGCCTATATCGGGCACAGCGGCCGGATGAGCGTGATCAAGGACCTGAAAATGAAAGAGCCCTATATCGGACAGATCGATATCGCGACCGGCGAGATCGGTGAGGAGTTCGCGCGCTACTTCACCAAGAGCGAGCAGCAGCCCTCCGTGGTGGCTCTGGGCGCGCTGGTCAATGACGGGTACTGCCTCTCCAGCGGCGGCGTGCTGGTGCAGCCCATGCCCGGCTGCAGCGAGGAGACCCTGGAGCAGCTGGAGATCCGCAGCATGCTCTTCTCATCGGTCAGCCGGGAGATCGCCGACATGTCCCTGGACGACCTGTACCCCATGTGGTTCGACGGGATGGATCCGAAGCTGCTGGCCCGGGAGGACGTGTCGTGGCAGTGCGACTGCGGAAAGGAACGCTTCGCCAGGGCACTGACGACCCTGGGGCCGGACGAATTGAAGCAGATGATAGAGCAGGATCACGGCGCGGAATGCACCTGCCATTTCTGCAGGAAGCAGTACCGGTTCACCGAGGAAGAACTGCGGCAGATGATCGAAGAAAAGTGACAGGAGCCGATTATGAAGTGCGTCAATATCGACAAGGAATTCAGAATGTACCTGCAGAAATGGATGAAGGCGAACCAGAAGAAGTACCCGAACTATGACGCCATGGAGGAAGCGATGCCCCAGGTATATGACGGTTTCCTGGAAACGCCCATGGCACTGCTGGGCGGTGTGAGCCCGAGGGGATACTTCGCCGCCATGACCGATGCGCCCGCCCTGGTCAGGTACATGGAGGACTATATCAAGCAGCGTGTGCCGGTACCGGACATCATGCTGGAGAGGATCGCGGAAATGGGCGCGGGATCCGAGGAAGCGCTGATGAAGCTGCTCAACAAGGAGCGCGCCCCGAAGGAAGCCCGGCTGCTGAGCATCGACCTGCTGCGCCGCATCGACAGCGTGAAGCCGCTGGACCTGTACGTCAGCTGGCAGACCGTCCGCGGCGAGGGCGAGGATGACATGGCCGACCTGGCGCTGGAAGCCCTGGACGCCATGGGCGAGAACGCCGTCCCCGCCATGCGTCGTGCCTTCGACGACGCGACGCCGGAGGGACGGGAGGCCCTGCTGGGGCTGCTGAGCAAGTATCCCTGTGATGACGAGCTGGTCCGCGCCGCCCTCAGGATGCTGCTGAGCCGGGAAGGCCGGACCGCCGTGCTGGCGGATTACCTGGGCCGGATGGGCAGCCAGGAAGCGCTCCAGCCCCTCAAGGACATGGCGGAATCGGACGAGACCGGCTATCTGGATTATATCGAACTGAGAAACGCCATCGAACGGCTCGGCGGCATCGCTCCGGAGAGGGACTGGGACGAATCGGATCCGGAGTACAACGCCCTGCGGGCTTTACAGGAGAACAGGAATAAATGATCTGCCCAAACTGCGGCTACAATACGGAACAGATGCTGCCGGTGTGTCCCGAGTGCGGACAGACCCTGCAGAATTACACCGAAAGCGACGGCATCATGGCGATGCGCCAGGGCAAAAGCGGCTCCGCTCAAAACGGGCAGGGCCCCGTCATGCTGATCGGTTCCGCCCATGACTTCCACACGTCCAATCCTCCCGAGCAGACGGGACGAACGGGCGGCCGCCGGTCCAGGGATGACCGGATCGACGTGAAAAAGCCTTCTGGACGCCTGAAGCGCTCCGTCAACTGGGCCCTGTTGTGGACGATCCTGATCGCGCTCCTCCTGGTCGGCGCCGCCGGCGGGTATCTGTACCTGAAAACGACGGACAACGGACAGCTGATCCTCGCCCGCCTGGGCTATGAGGCCAATGCCGACGCCCTCTGGTCCCTGGGCACGGAGTATCTGGACCAGGGCTATGTGGAGAAGGCGGTCTTCTGCTATGAGACGGCCTACGCGCAGGAGCCCCAGAGGGAGGATATCTATACCAAGCTGCTCCTGCTGGGCGAGGCGTATGAGGCGGCGGGCCAGATGGACCGGGCCGAGGCGCTGTATATCCGCCTGTATACGACAGTCAACAGCGAGAACACCACCGCTTACCGCCTGTACGCCAGCATCCTGTCCGACCAGGGCAGGCGCCTGGAGCTGGCGGAGCTCCTGAGGGTCGCATATGAGAAGACGGGGGACACCACCTTTTTGAGACAGCGCAACGACATGCTGCCCTCCTCCCCCACCGCTTCCCTGGCGGCCGGCAAATACCAGCTGGACCTGAAGACCCTGGAGCAGCATAAAAAAGTCATCCTTATGAGCAAGGAAGGCTATGATATCTACTATCTGCTCGACGGGGACGAAAGCGCCACCCTGCCCGAGGACGGTACGCTTTACACCACGCCGCTGGAGCTGAGAGAGGGCTACCATACCATCCGCGCCATCGCCCTGAGCAGCGACCTGATCAGCGACGAGATGACCGCCTCCTATACGGTGGTGGCGCCGGTGCCCATGAGCCCCAAGCTGAGCCTGGCGCCGGACGATTACGAGACACGGCAGCGCGTATGGATCCGGTACAACGGGGATGACGCCGACAGCGTGGACATCTACTATACCATCGACGGGCAGTCCCCCACCACCAACTCTCCCAAATACGACGGGGAACCCTTCTGGCTGCCCGGCGGCCGCATCCATGTCAAAGCCATCGCCATCAACGCGTACGGCAAGGTCAGCAATGAGATGGACGTGGAGATGAAGATCAATATCCCCTTCAAGAAATACTTCAACGAGAAGGACAATTTCTCCAACGCCAACATCCTTGTCACGTCCCGGGACCAGTTCGTGCGGTCCTTCGGGGAACCGGAGAGCGAGAAGGAATTCACGTCGGAGGTCTCCCCCGCGTGTCTTGACCTGACCTATCCCTGGGGCTGGGCCCGCTTCATGCCCACCACCTCGGGGTATGTGCTCTATGAATACGACACGACCGATCCGTCCGTGACGGGGCCGCGGAGCACCCGGATCAACATGAGCGAAACGACGGTGACGGAAAAATACCGCGACATGGGCCAGGCCAAGGACCAGAACGGAGACCGCAGCCTCTACTGGGATGCCGCGGAAGGCTACGGGAAACTGTACCACCTGGACGAGACGAACGACCGTATAGACTATGTGGATTACCGTGAGGACAACTCCCTGGTGATGCTGAGCTATTACCTGGAGAACGGCGCGGTCAAGCGCATGAGCATCCGTTACAGATAACGATCGATACCCTCATGATTTAAGGGCCCGCGGAGCATCGGCTTTACGCGGGCCCTTTTATGCACAGACTGTATGGGATCTCTATCGGACGATGAGCCCGATCAGGTACAGAACGATCAGATGGAAGGGATAAATACCGTAAGAAAACCATTTGGGTGTCCTGAAGGGCTTTACGGGATCCCACAGGATGAGCGGCAGAGCCAGTATCGCGAAAAACTGCATCCGCACCACCGTGGTGACGAGATTGCTCAAGGCGCCTTTTGACGGGATACGGTACCCGAAGAAAACGGACACCGAGGCGCTGGTCAGCCCCCAGAAGAGACAGAAAGACAGGAACGCCGCTGCCAGGGCAGCCCGGTCCCTGCGCGCGCCATAGAGCACAAGGATCAAAAGCACGCCTTTCCATCCGTAATCCACCGGAAATACCGCCGCGGCCATCAGAGCCAGACAGGGGCCCCAGATCTGGCTGAGGAAGCGCTTCTCGCGGATGCACGCGATGGCCGCGAGCCCCAGAGCCAGGGTGAAAAAGATGTTCATCGAGCCCCAGGTGGACGGATCGTTCCAGATAAAACCCGGCCACGGATGTTTCAGCGCCAGCATATACAGCGGCTGGGACACGATCCCCGTGATCAGCACCCTGAGAGTGTACCGCCAGATATTGCGGGTATACCCGCTGCCCAGCACGATGCCCCAGGCGAACAGCGGGAAGGCGATCCTGCCCAGGAGCCTCATT